>JAHISK010000090.1 GCA_018818105.1 Candidatus Omnitrophota bacterium
AATTTCATAACATACTGTTTCGCTCTTTGTGAAAACTGACTATCAGGATAATCCGAAATTAGTTTAGAAAATAAGTCTTTTGCCTTATCATAATTTTTTAAATATTGATAATATATAAGTCCAGCATTGAATCTTGCTTCCAATGCTTTACTACTCTGAGGAAAAGCAGTAAAAATATGTTCATAAAGGCTTAATGCCTGTTCTTTCCTAAACTGCTCATCTTTTCTACGACTGGCAAAATCTTTACCGCTATCTAAATTTCGAGCTTTATTAAATAAATTATATATAATACCCAACTCAGCAGTCACCTCGCCACTGGTCTCAATTTTTTCTTCATGAACTTGCTTTTTGCTTACCATTTTTTTCTCTTCCATCGAACGTAATATTTTAGGAGTTATAAATACAGCCAACTCTTTCTGTTCAGCATCTCGCTCACTTCTGGAAAAAAGCAGCCCAATTAAAGGAAGCTTGCCTAAAATAGGAACTCTTTCTCTACTGCTGTTATCCTGCTGCTTAATTAACCCTCCAATAACCAACGTTTCGCCCTCTTTTACTCGAACAGTCGTATCAGCCTCTCTGGTAGTAATACGCGGCCCTGCGTCTAAGGCTTCTGATAAAGAAGATACTTCTGGATGCACACGCATAGTAATATAGCCATCATCATTTATCTGAGGCGTTACTTTTAAATTTGTTCCAATATCAACAAACTTAGTAGTTTCAGTGGTTCCGGTTGTTGTCTGCGTTCGCTCTTTATAGGGAAACCGCTCACCAATAACAATTCTCGCTTCCTGTCCGTTTATAACCGCTATAGACGGCGCCGCTAAAAGACTGGCTTTCCCATCACGAATTAAAGCATCAATGGTCGCGTTAATACTAACATCTTTTATCGTATAAGCATCCACTGTTAACTGACCACCGCTTAAAGTGCCAGATTGACCATCCATAGTAATAGTATTTTGTCCTTCATTATAATCCACGCTCCAGGTAATCCCTATATTATGAAGATCTGTAGTTGTTATATCTATAATTTTAGCTTCTATCAAAACCTGTTTAGGCTGGGCATCAATCTTTGAAAGCAACTCTTTAACTCTTATAATATTTGCCGGATAATCAGTCATAATAAGGCTATTTGCCACATCATCAACTTTTAAATCACCTTTGGAAGAAACAACTTCCCTCAACATCCCTTGAGCAGCGGAAGCCCTAACATATTTTAGAAATAATACTTCGCTGGTTAAATCTATTACTTCCTGATCTCCCAGCGACACATAAATAATTCCCTCTCTTATGCTATAAACTAATCCATTTATTGAAAGAATCGCCCCTAAAGCTTTATCTACCGTTACGTCTTTCAAGCTAATAGTTACTTTTCCTTTTACATCCGGACTCGTCACAATATTTAACTTATATGTCCATGACAAAGAGCGCAGTACGGTTGTAATATCTATATCTTTATAATCAAGATTTATTTTAACCGCTAATTTATCATCGAATAATTCTTTATCGCTCTTTCCAGAAGAAAGAACCTCCTCCCACTGCTGCTCTTCCTGAGCAAAAACTTGCCCCCCACACATAAACACAACAGTTACCACTATCCCTACAATTATCTTACCCATCGATTATCATTTTAAATTTACCATGGCGCTGTTGCGAAATACCCCAAAAGTGTCATCCCTGCGAAAGCGGGGATACAAAACATTAATGGAATCAATGGATTCTGGATTCCCGCTTTCGCAGGAATGACAGAAAACGTTATTTCGCAACAGCGCCACCATTTATCAATTTCCGCCAAAGGCGGATCAGCCTTTAACTAATGTGGCTGAAGCATTTTAAATTTTTAAACATTAATTCTTCCAAGCACTATCCTCTATATTCTTCTCTTCACTAAATACTATATACTAACGACTAAACACTATTCTATCTTTCCACATAAAGAACATGCTCTTCTACTCCGTCAATAACAATAACCTTATCTGCTAATATTTCTTTAACCCGATATTCTGCTACCTCATCTCCCTCTTTAATAACTTCGCCATTGATAATAGCTGTTGGTAGCTTTGAGTCATAAGTTATACCTTCCAACTTTAACTTTGACTTTCGAATAGGCGTTACAGGCTTAGTCTTTGACACAAATATATCTCTCATTTGAGATGACACCTCGGTTACCTCTTTAGCCTTCATTAATTCAGAAAAAGTAATATCCCCTAAAAGGCTTGTCAACACTATCCGAACCGGAGTAGCAGTACCTCTGCCAGACTTCGCGTTTACCTGAGAAATCTCTAATGCTTCTACCTTTAAAAACGGAGATATTGTTTCCAATTTTCTTATATAGTTTATTGTATCCTGATAAGACGCGTTAAACTTTAACTCTACATATATACGAGAATAATTTTCTCCATCATCTATCTTTTTACGAATAGAAATTAATTTAAATCCTTTTGCTAACCGCGTTAATTCTCCAATTAAACTCGGAACACTTTTCTTCGCCGGGACCTGATTCTCCCATGCCGCAATCACGCCAAGAGTGCTGTTGAATTCATCATTTAAGCTTCGTAAATCACGTTTTTGTTCATCTATCCGCGGAAACTTAGCCTCTATTTCAAATATCCTTGCTTTTAATTTCTCATTCTGAAGCTGATAAGTAGCGATATTCTTAACTACTGGTTTATACAAAATGTTATAATACCCACTTATTATTATCACACATATAAATACAATTAAAAATCCTTTTTCGCTTTTTTTTAGCTTTTTAAAATTTAATAAATTATTTGTCATACCTATCTTTACTTCTGGTTCCGCCAAAAATTCCAAATAACAATTTCCAAATCCCAAATAAATCTCAATATACAATGATCAAAATTACAAACAATACGAAAACATTGATGTTTTGGTCATTTGAAAATTGGAATTTGGAACTTATTTGTTATTTGGTGCTTGTAATTTGTTATTTTTATATAAATTTTGTAATCCCTCCCCCTCATCAAATTCCTTATCAGTACTTTCACCAGCCACAACAGAAACAATTTCAAACTTATAAATCTCAGCAGCCGGTTCTTTCTGCGTATAACTGAAATCAGCGCTTATAAAAAATGATGATTCTTTTATACTAGCTATTAATTGAGATATTAAACTCGTGTTAGTTGTAGACCCTGTTAACGTTACTTCGTTATCTTCATATTTTAACTCCGTAATCCAAATTTCTTCCGGTAGAAGCCGCGCAATTTCTCCTAATACCGCGGAAAATTCGTCAGGTCTTCTTACCCCATCTTTAAGAAGACGAACTCTGGAATCCAATAAATTTTTGGTTCCCATAATCTCCGCTTTTTCTTTAGATAACTCCAGCTCCATTCGCTGCAAAACTCCAAGCCTAGCTTTAATTTCTTTAACTTGCCGCGTGTAAAAAGACATCTTTGATTTATAAAAAGCGGCCTTTCCTATTTGAACGCCTAAAAACCCGACCCCAATCAAACCAACCAAAATACCGGCTAAAACCGTCTTCTTTTTTAAAGATTGAAAACAAAACTGAGCGAATTCGCTTCTTTTCTGAACTAATAAACTAATACGCTGCGACGTATCTATCCCTTGCCCCGCGGCTAATGCTGTACACACCGTAAAATTCACTCCCATATTTATAAAACGATTTCTTAAAGACTCACCTATATTCATGAGGCTGAATATTTTAAAAGGATTATACGGTTCAACAGAAACACCTAACCTTGCGGTTAAAAACTGAACCAAATTTTTAAGATTTGCCCCTCCACCACAAAGAACTACCCGGTCAAATTTAGTAATTTGAGACTGCGTTACTTGATAAGAAAAATATTTAAAGGAGTGTTCTATATCTACTACTAAATTCTCTAAAAGAGAAATAAGACCATAATATACTTTTTTTGATTTATCATTTGTTTCTTCAACCTCCTCTCCCGCTTCGAAAAAAGGAGTAATTTTTTTATCTGGCGCCCAAAAAATAAGACCGTACTTACTCATTAACTCTTTGGCTTGACCCACCTCCACACCACAATGAACCGCGACAGTTTCCGTCATTTTTTTAGAAGTTAGCGATAAACTCCTGGCAAAATTTAACTTTGTGCCCTTTTCTATACCAATAAAACTCTCTTCCTCTCCAATATCTAACCACAAAATAACTTCATTATTCTTTACCGTTTCTAGTCCTGCTTTTTTCGAAAATTTATTCAAATTAATTAAACTTAGAGCTGGTACTTCTATACTTATAGGCCGAAGACCTACGCTATCAAATAAAGAAATCCACTTCTTTATCGTTTCCCGCAAAACACAAATAATTATAATCTTACACTGAGATTGCCTTCCTAATACCATACCTCCATCATCCAACCTAATAAATCTAAAAAAGACATCATCAGCTCCTACCCCAAATGGTTTTAACTGCGATACTTTAAATTTTACCGCGGCTGTAAGCTCAAACTCTGACATAGGAGGAAAAACAACGTTAAAAAAAAGGACTTCTTTTGTAAATATAGTAAGCAAACAATCTCCGCGAACTTTATTACGTTCAATAATTCTTTGAAGAGTCTTTTTTAGGTTAACAACAGAATCATACCGAGGAACAGCATCATATCCTTCCTGGTCAATACGGGCAATATCTAAGTTTGAGTCTTTTCTCATTGCCATCTGAACTAACTTAATAGAGGACGTACCGATATCAATAGCGGGAGGCAACAGCATTGATTTAGGAAATGATATTTTCACCTCATTAGACACTACCTTAGGCGGATGCCTAAAATGTGTTAATAAAGTAGAAATCCCTTCCGTTAATATTTTTTTTCGTTCGAATACTTCTTTTACTATATTTTTAGTACTATTGAGACTGACAAATTTTTTCTCGGGCTCCATTTCTTTTTACCTTTTTTTCGGACGCGGTTAATAAAACTACCTCTAGCGCTAAAGAAAAATAGTCGGTAGCACCATCTGAATCTGGAGCATAATCAAATATAGACCTCTTAAACGCAACAGCTTCAGATAAAGACGCGTCTAAACGAATAACCGTCTTAAAAACTTTATCTTGGAAGTAATCCCGTATCTGGCTAAGAATATCTTGAGTAACTTTCCCTCGATTATCAAACAAAGTAGGTAAAATTCCTAAAATTTGCAAATCAAGATTAAGTCGATCTTTTATTACTCTCAGTGTAGCAAAGAGATCTTTCATTCCTTCTAAAGAAAAATAATGAGCCTGAATAGGAACAAGCACAGAATTCGCCGCGACTAACCCATTTATAGAAATAAGATTCAACGACGGAGAGCAATCTAATATTATATAATCATAATTTTTTTTAGAATTATTCACCATCTTATAGAGCGCTGTCCTTAAAATACCTTCTCGACCTAATAAATCCGCTATCTCTAGTTGCGCGCCATTAAGCGCTGATGTTGCCGGCGCGATATCTAAATTTTCGAGATATGTTGGAACAATAACATATTCCAACTCGATATTTTTTACGATCACATCGTAAGTTGAACAACTTATGTTATCTACGCCAATACCTATACCTAAAGAAGCGTGAGCTTGAGCGTCTAAATCTATTAATAAAACTTTAAATTCCTGTCGCGCTAACGCGGCTGAAAGATTTAACGCTGTTGTAGTTTTGCCACACCCGCCTTTTTGATTTGTAACAGCTATAATCACAGGAAATTGACCACGTTTATATCGTTGAGAATCGTTTTGGATAAAAATATTTTTTATTTCCTCAAACATAATATGACCCACATTTTTTCGTAAGTTATTATTAGCTATTATCTCCTATCTTTTTTTTCGTTCTTGCTCTTCTTTCCTTTTTGCCAAAATTAACTTTGTAAGGTAATCTTTAAATACACCGTTGACTACTAATGAGGGCTGGAATAAACCATATTTTATATATAGTATATATACATATTATAAGATAATGTATATACGAATACAAGAACATATATGTATTTTTTAAATAATTGGTTATAATAAAATCAATCTTTCGGCAGGTCTATGAAATAATTATGAGTTCGGAATAAAAATACTTCTATGAACTATTTTATAGTATTTTTCTACGAACTACCAACTACAAACTAATTCTGTTCTCTTTCATTAAAAATTGCCTGAGAGATACGGCTAAGGTAATAATTAGTTTCTTCATAATTTGGCAAGATGCGTTTTACTTCTTCAAATTTTTTTAACGAAGATTGATATTTACCTCCCTCATACAGAGATACCGCTTGCCGATATAATAATGCCAGGTTACTCGCGGACGAACTTATCCTCTGTAATTTAGATTCAATACGATCAAAATAAACTAACGCGATTTTATTATCAGGATGGTATTCAAGTATAGTTTTATATATAGATTTCGCGTCCATATAATGGCCTTGTTCATACAAAATTTCTGCTTCTTTAAGTAAGGAGCTAAGCCTATCCTCTTGGACTTTCTTTGTAATACGATGAATATAAATGAATGTATCTTTATAATTGGGATAAAACTCCTCTAATTGCTTAAATTTTTCTAAAGCTTTTTTATGCTCTCTCCCATTGTATAAAAAACAAGCTTCTTTATATTTACCCTCAGCTGTAGCATCAATCATCTTTTTGTTCTCATCTTTATCATCTCTATCCTTTTTTAGTTCCACAAAAATAAGTTTAATATACTGCTCGGTTTTTTCATATTTAGGCCAACTTTCATTGACCTCTTTAAATTTATTTATCGCGTCTAAATACATTTTTTTCTTATACAATGTAATTGCCTCTTTATAATCGGCTCTAACTTCCTCGGCAAATGCCTGTTCTTGCGCTTTACGAATAGCCGCAAGTCCCCTCTGAATATACTTTTCCGTGTTCTTATACTTCGGAACTAAAATTTGCGCTTCTTTAAACTGCTCTAAAGCACCTCTATACTGTTTCTTTTTATACAACGTAACCGCCTGACAATAAACAAATTGAGCTTTCTCTATCAACTGCCGTCGCTTTTTCTCCCTAACCTTCGCCGGTATACGGTCCAGTTGAAATAACGCTACTGAATTCTGTGGGTCACGAACCAACACTTTCTGATAAATAATTTCTGCTTCAGTATAGTTTTCTTTTTCCAACACATTCTCAGCCTCTTTTAATAACAATTGAATTTCATCTCTTTTTATATCTTTATCTATACAATTAAAATAACTGGCAACATCTTTATAAACAGGATACTCTCTAGTTATTTCTTTAAATTTGTTCAAAGCCATTTGGTAAGACTTCTTCTTATATAGACTAACTGCTTCTTTGTATTTTTTTCCTATTCGTTTTGCCTGTAAATTCTTCTCGCCTAAATCCTTAACGTTTAAACTATGCTTGCGCTTTTTAATGTTTGAAGGAAGGTTTTCAATGAAGTATCTCGTCTGTTTATAATCAGGAGCTAGACCTTCTACTTCTTTGAACTTCTCTAAAGCACGGCTGTACTGACTGTCCTGGTATAAACTAACCGCCTGCTTATAAATATTCTGGGTTTGCCTCTCCCTCTCAAATTTTTCTTGTTCTTTCATCTTTTCCGGAATTCGTTCCAAATAAAGCAAAGCAACATTATTTTCAGGATCAAGCTCAATAACTTCTTCATAAAAAGATTTCGCTTCCAAAAACTTACCGTCTTCATATAAACTATAAGCTTCTTTAAGAAATGATTCCGCCTTCTGGGCAGCATCTACGGAAACCTGTTGACACAAAGAACTTGCTTCCTCTAACTGTATTTTCTTAAGATTTTTTTTTCCTTCAATATCGGAGGGAATTTTGTCCAGATAATATTTTGTTCTCTTATAATCAAGTAATATGTCTTCGACCGCTTTGAATTTTTCTTGAGCTTGTTGATACTGTTTATTATTATACAAACCAAGCCCTTGATGATACAGGATATATACTTGCTGTTCTTTTTCGTATTCGGCTTTTTCTTTTATCTTTTCAGGAATAAGCTGCAAATAAAACACCGCGATAGCATTTTGGGGTTGTAATTTTACTACTGTTTCATAAACACCCTTGGCTTCAACATAGTTTTCCTCTTCATATAATTCATTCGCTTTACGAATTAAAACATCAATATTTTCTGTCCGCCTATCCGTATCTTTACGGCTCTGGGCAAAACCATTATTTACCCCTAAAAAACATATACTATAAATTAGTATAGCGATTATATATTTCATTTTTTAAGTTAGTAGTTATGAGTTCGTAGTTCATAGATAAGAAAGATTTACGAACTATTTCATATTCTCTTTCTACGAACTATGAACTATCAGCAAAGCGTACTACGAACTAATTATTCTTCCCAATTCACAACATCATCTTCGCTTTCAACTCCGTCTCTGCCTAAAGAGTACAAATCATAATCATATGTCCGATGGACTCCGGGACTTTTATATTGATACAACCGACCCCAAGGATCAAGCGGTTTTTTTTCTAAATACGGACCTTTCCAATTAGTCGCTGAAGAAGAAGCTCTGGTTAAAGCGTCTAATCCTTCTTCCGTTGTAGGAAACACACCATTATCTAATTCATAGAGTTTTAAGGCCGTGGGTAAATTTACCTCTATATCCGCCTTAGAAACCTTAATCCTTGCCTCTTCACTTCTTCCTGTTAACCGCGGCATAACCATAGCAACTAATACCCCAATAATAATGACAACCAACATCAACTCAATCAAAGTAAACCCTCTTCGCTTCATTTTACCCCCTTTTTAACATATACCCTAACTGGATAATTATAAATTCGAAGCACGAAATACAAAATTCGAAACAATTTTCAAATGTTCAAAATTTTAATACTTAAAATAAAAATGTTTTGCCTTTTTCGTATTCCGACATTCAATATCACATTTTCTTAGTTTGTTTCGTATTTCGATATTCGCATTTCGAATTTAATACTCCTTCCATCTCTTTATTTTCTCTCCCTCCATAATAATAATATAGCGCATAGCAGGTCTGTCAAGAATTTCTGTATTAATTTTTACAGCTAAATTATTAGATGACACCCCTAGTAACTTTTTTCCTTTCAAAGAAATCAAAAGAGTTTGATCTTCTAAGAAAGAACTTACCTCTGTCACTTCAACACTTTCAAAAGCAACGTCATCTTCTGTTCCTTCTTGAAAATCAGGACCGCTACGATACGCTTTTATCCCATTAATTAGATCATCATTACAGCCCAACACTTTAAGGGTTTCCTCAGAAGCCGTATTAATGTTAACCGCGCCATCACCATATACAGTAATAATATCTTTAAACTCTTTATACTTATCTTCGGTGATACCTTCCACAAGTAAAACTTCCTCTACTAATTCAAAAGGATATAAAGGTGACTCCTTAATAGCGGAAGCTGCCTCCTCATCTAACCCCGGTAAATTAGCTATAATTTCTTCAGTCACTTTATTTATATTAATCTTGCTCTCCTCATCTACGATAGTGTACTTAAATCTTCCCTTGCCTAATTCCCCCTCAAAATCTGAACTAAATTCATATAAAGTATCATAAGCTGTCCCATCCCCTTGACGAACTCTCTTAACATACGCCACCGCCGCGTTTGCTGCGGATAAAGAAACTAATCGTTCTTCTAAAACTTTAGCAACTGTTATCTGAGAAGAAACTATTTTATATATTCCTACGCTTAAAATAGAAAAAAATACCAACACCCATATCGCGAAGATCAAAAGACTAGCTCGTTTTTTAGTACGCATTTTTAATATTACCCGGATTGTAGGGGCGTCGCTTGCCTGCGCCCATAATACTATAAAATTATCAACAATTGAATGAATAATTATATCAAATCACATTCACGATATAATCATAATTAATAATCGGGCGCAGACAAGCGGCGCCCCCTACAATTATTATCTCTCTACCCTCTCTCTATTCCTGATCTTGCGGCTCTATTGTTTCCTCCCTACTTTCTTCGGCTATTTTTTTTGACGAAACTGGAATAAACACTGTTTTCACAAATTTATTATCTCCTACTTCAACCTCTAATTTTAATGCTGAAAAAATCCCTAATTCTTGATCCCACTCATCTACCCAACCATAGGAATCTTGCTCTTCATCCCAATAAAAATAGCTCACATAAAAACTATCTGCGGAGGAAAATTTCCTTTCGGTATACTCAACGTCCGCCGCCTCTATTTCCTCTTCCTTCGCGAAAAGAATATCTTCGAGCTTCTGAAACCGTAACAAAACACGATTGGAAGAAGAATCAAACTTATATGTAACTCTACCTATTGAATTAGCTAAAACCGCTGGGAAAAAAAATTCATCTTTAGTTCCGCCAAAGCCTACCGCAGATATATTCACGCTTTGACGTAACTGACTAGCTATCCTTTCAAGATTAAAGAGAGTTTCGCCTTGAACGAAATCTACGCCTCTAGCCCGACCCCAGATCTTCATGCCGGCAGTAAAACTTGAAGCTATCCCTACCGCTATGATAGAAAAAATCGTCATTACAACTATCGTCTCAATCAGTGTAAAACCCGGTTTTTTTCCCATGATATTACAAATGTTGTAGGGGCGTGGAAACTACGCCCCTACTAATATCCAAAATCCTGAACTGATTCATTAGACAAAAAATAAGTTGAGACACTCATCTCTTTTTCTCTATACTCTTGCGACCACGAAACAGAAAGTTGGGCGATATTAATCGTTTCACCCTTCTCAATTTGAGCTTCAATTTCTTCCTGTAACGTCATTTCATCTTCTAAATCTAAAACTTCTACATTCAACTTAAACTTTGCTTCCCGATTACCGATTTGAATTTGTTCCTGTTCTTGATATTGTTCAATATATTTCTTCTCTAACACCTCCAGCCTAAGCTGACTCATTTTATCGTCTAAAAATTGGATAGCTTTTATCCGATTATAACTAGTATCCAAAGCGCCAACCATAGTTAGAAATGAACGAGAAATAAAAACTATCCCTATCGCCAAAATTGAAGACGCGATAATAAGCTCAACCAACGTAAACCCCTTTCTTTTATTCATTTCTTAACTATTTACCAAAAATATTTTATGGAAAATCTAAGGCTTGTGTTTTGTCTGTCTTCTGTCTTCCGTCTTCCGGCCTCTGTCTTCCGCCATCACGGAATCGTTATACTCACTACACCATCTACTCTTAACGCTTGAGCCGCTTCATCTTTAGAAGTAATAGCTATTTTATCTAGTCTAATAAGCAACTTGCTCTCTCCTATCGCGTTTAAAAATTTAAGCAACTGGATAAACGACATTTCTAACCGAAAATCAGCCTTAAAAATATTAAGTTGAGTTTCCTTTTCCTGAGGATTTAAATTTATAACGGTTCCGCCGCAAATACGAATAACACTTTCAATTTCCTTCAGCAACATCGCGACTATATGTTTATCACTCTCTACCTCCACGTCTAAATAAGGCTTACTCTGTTCATAATCCTGAAGGATTTTATCTTTTGTTTTCTCAATAGCAATCCCCTTCTTTAATTCCCTCTCCGTAAGCCTCACCTTACGATTTAACAGTTCTAAACGGTCACGTAATCCGGAAACAAAGAATCTATCCGCTAAAAATATAAACGCTACCACGACAACAATGTAAATAATGATTTTTTGACTTTTTGCAATCGCCATATAATAATTATTTAAATTTCATTAAATGTTTCAGGTCTCATGTCACAAGTAGCATGTCTTTAACACCCTCTCTACCTGTTACCTGCAACCTGCTACCTGTTTTTTGTATCCTGTTTATCTATATCAAAAATAAAACCAATTTCAAAATCAGTAATCTCTCCCTCTACCATCTTTCTCTGCCGGGTATAATTTGTCCGAGCGGCCTCAATATACCGCAATTTATCTAAAACTGTAGTATACTGAAACACTTCTGATAGATTATAAGCTTGACCCCGTAACGTTACTTTGTTGTTTTCATCCATTCCTATGAAATTAAACGATATCCCTTTAGGCGTATTTTTTTGTAACTGGCTCATAATATAAAAATAAATTTGTCGATCGTTAACATACTTTTTAACAAACTCTATTCTATCGAGTTGCCGCACTAAATTACCTACCCCCTCCTCAATTCCGGATTTTTTTTCCTTCAGCTTATTCAAATAATTTTCTTCATTATAAATACGGCCTAAAAAAATCACACAAACAAGCGATAAAATATAAATAGATAACGTCCCGCAAATACTTAAATCTTTTATCTTCTCGCGTATTGATTTTCTAATCTGAATATCAGGAAGAATGAATGACAATCTATTATCTTTATCTTCTAATATTAAATTAGACGCGCTAGTTAGAGAAACATCCTTAGGTAAAGATCTCTTCCTCGCAGAGATAACCTCAGGAGGCACAATCCCAGACGCATTTAGAACTTCGATATCTAATTCTCCTTTGATTATTTGCCCTAAATTAGGTAAATCTATGCCTGACAAAAAAATCTTTACCGGTTTTTTATTTATCTCTTCATTCTGAAAAATTAATAACGACTGGCGTATCTCTCCCAAAAATTTTCTTTCGCCCACTTCACCATCAATATCAGAAAATTTAATAGCAATGCTACGAGTAAATAACATATGTTCACCGCTAAAAATAATAAAATCAGTAAAAGTCGTATCAATGTCTAATATAAGATATAAATCTGTCCGGTTTATCTGTGTCCGCTGGTTATGCACAACCGCCTGCCAAACACAGTAAGAACTCAAACTCACTTTATCTAATAAAAATCCCGCCTGATCCAATATCTTTATCTGCCTTCTTATGATATCATTATGTACAATAGCTAAGATTACCCGACTATATCCCATATCATCTTTTCCCGCAAAACTATAATTAAAAACAACGTCTTCTTTCTTATATGGAACTATTCTGTCAATATGCAGCTCAATCATCTTAGATATCTCGTCTCTATTTTGTGAAGGCAAATGTAAATTCCTAACCGTAACGAAATTTCTCGGCAACGATACACCCACAAATTTAGGCTTATATTTATCTTTCTTTAAAATATCAACTATCATCCTAGAAATTCCGTCATCGTCACTATCCGGTAACGATTCCGCTATACAATCAAAAAGTTTTGAATGCATACCTTTAAACTTAACAATCGAAACTTTTAAATATTTTTCTGATACTTCTACGCCTAAAGAAACCTTCATAATTTATCCACCAATATATTCTCTCTACTAAATACTATATACTAACGACTAGACCCCCTACCCCATCGTCTGCGTTATCTGAAACGTAGGAATAAGAATAGCCAAAACAATTGTCCCTAAAACTAATCCCAAAAAAAGAATCAACAGCGGCTCTAATAAAGAACTCACTAAAGAAATATCTGACTCTACATGTTGATTATACGAACCCGATATTTCACTTAATACCTCTGATAGGCGACCAGATTCCTCTCCCACCGCTACCATTTTTGTAAAAAAATTCGGTAAATCCGTTAATTCTTCTATACTAGCCGATATACTCTTTCCCGCGGATACTGAGTCATACACCTTTTCAAATGCTTTACGCGATCTTGGATCCTCTAGCGTCGGAGTAACAACAGCTAAAGAATCCAACACCGGCACACCTCTTTCAAGAAGAAGGCTTAATGACCGCGAAAACTGCGCTAACTCCTGATTTTTAATCATGCGCTTGACAATAGGAAGCCGTCCCTTAATCTTTCTCGCTGTTTCTCTAAAAAAGCTCCCCCCTCCAGGCATACGTGACAAAACTAAAATAAAACCAGCCACCGCCGGTAAGATAATCCACCAGCTTTTATTAGAAAATTCACTAACACCTAAAACTAATCTAGTAAGTAACGGTAACTCTTCACCTAAATTATCAAAAATAGGTTTAAGTCGGGGAACAACAAAATTTATTAGCACAAAAATACTTGATACCCCTACAAATAAAAGTAACGACGGATACGCCAAAGCTACTGTGATTTTCTTACGCATAGCTTCTTCCCTGGATAAAAATTCATTTATCTGATCCAAAGCTGTGTCTAACGCTCCAGAAGCTTCTCCCGATTTGATAATATTCACGAATAAAGACGAAAAAGTTTTAGGATAAAGTCTCAATGAATTAGAAAAAGAACGCCCTTCCCTAGTTTCATTATAAATCGCTAAAAGAATTTCACCAAAAAAAGGATTCTCACTCTGTTCATATAGTATTTTCAAGGCCGGAAGTAACTCTACTTTTGCTCTGATCAAAATTGCTAATTTTTGAGTAAAAACTAGAATTTGATGCGAAGTAATTTTCTTACGAAACTCTATTTTAATGTTTGCAATACTCGGTTTCGCCTGAATTACTTTACCGGATGGAATTTCTCCCTTAATACCATAACTAACAGAAATAGGATAAAGACCTTCCTTAAACAGCCTATTTAAAGCATCTTCCTTGTTCTGTGCCTCAATAGTGCCCTCTACAATATCCTTTAACCCCTTCTTAGCTTTATAAAAGAATTTTGCCATGTTTTTTATTAGCGCAACGCCGCCACCGTCCCCTACTATCGACTATATACTAAATACTAACGACTATCTTATTCTTCTAGTTTCGTCACCCTTAATACTTCTTCCGGAGTTGTAATCCCTTCTTTCACTTTTGTCATTCCTACATCCCATAAAGTTTTAAATCCTAACTCTCTTGCTTTTTGTTGAATTTCGACCGATGACGTTTTCCTTAAAATAAGATACTGAATCTCACTAACTATAGGAAATATCTCATAAATAGTAGTTCTTCCTCTATATCCAATAGATTTACAACTTTCACATCCCTTGCCGTAATAAACAGGAACATCCTGAAACGCTTGAGGCAATTTGTCCTTCTGTTTTTTTTCTGTTTTACAAACAGGACATATCATTCTTACAAGTCGCTGAGAAATAAACGCGTTAACTGAAGAAGCGACTAAATACGGCTCTATGCCTATATCTATAAGTCGCGTAGCTCCACTCGCAGCGTCATTAGTATGCAATGTAGAAAAAATAAGGTGCCCGGTCAACGCCGTCCTAATCGCCAATTCCGCGGTTTCTAAATCTCTTACCTCTCCAATCATCATTATGTCAGGATCATGACGTAGGATACTTCTAAGCGCGCTGGCAAAATTAAAACCTATTTCAGGTTTAATCTGTATTTGCATAATCCCGCCAAGATCATATTCCACGGGATCCTCAATAGTAATAATCTTTACCGTATCTTTATTTAGTTTACTTAAACAAGAATATAACGTTGTGGTTTTTCCACTGCCTGTAGGTCCAGTTAGAAAAATAATACCATGAGGTTTTTGCATAATATCTTCTATCTGTTTAAAATCTTCAGGAAAAAACCCTAATTCTTCTAAATTAAAAAGTAAATGTGTTGGCAATATTCTAATCACCACACTTTCGCCATAAATTGAAGGAATAATCGAAATTCTTAAATCTATTTGTTTTGTATGAAGTTTAACAATAGCGCGGCCATCCTGAGGAAGGCGTTTTTCAACAACATTTAAGCTGGACAAAATCTTTATTCTGGAAACTATTGATTGATGAAATGATTTAATTTGTTCAGAAATATTAATATCATAAAGGATTCCGTCAATACGGTACCTTACCCTTACTTTATCACGATAAGGTTCAATATGAATATCCGTAGCGCGGCTGGTTATTGCTTCTGACAATATCTGATTAACCAACTTAATTACTGAAGCCTCCTGCACGTTTTTTTCTACTTCTTCTATTTCTTCAACCTCCTGGCGGTGGGGTTTCTCTTCTTTTTTAGCTTCATCTTTCTTAAGAATCTTATCAACTGTATCAGCGCCAAATCCATAATATCGGCGAATTGCCACTAATATCTCTTTCTCTACAGCTAAAACTCTCTCTATATCATACCCTAAATGTAATTTTAAATCTTCCATAGACCAAATAGCTAATGGATCTGAAATCGCGATAGTAAGTACTCTTCCCTCAACTTTAAGCGGCATAAATTTATAATGCCATACATACTTTACCGGAACAGCATCGATCACATCCTGTTTAATTTCTATATTTTTTAACGTGGGAGAAAACGGCAAGCCTAACTGTTGTCCTAAAACTTCCAATAAATGATCCTCCGTAATAAACTTAAGCCGCACTAATGTTTTCCCAATAACTTCTCCTTTTGCCTTAGACTCTTCCAACGCAATTGTTAACTGCTCTGAACTAATCATCCCTTTCTTAATTAAAATTTCACCAATCTTTGCCATAATAACTCCCTATTATTAAATTCAAAATAAGCAATAAACAAATTACAACCAATAGACAATTCCAAATATACAATATACAAATCACAATGAAAAAATTATAAATTCAAGTTGTGTCGCAATTGTTCTTTTCTTATTCATTCTTCTATAGTTTTCTCCATTTGTTTATTGTAATTTGTTTGTAATTTGAATTTTGTATATTGTTTATTTTGATTTTCATTGCCTTAGGTTTCCTTATCAAAAAAATCAGCCAAATATTTAGCGCTATCACCCAACTCACTGGATAAGATAGCCGCTTCTAACTTTGCTAAATTAAACGGTTTAACTAAATAAGCGCCCGCGCCTAAATCCTTAGCCTGTTTTACAACTTTATCATTTTCTATTCCCGAAGTCACAATAACAAAGATTGAAGAATCGATTTCTTTAATGCGGTTCAAAATTACTAAGCCATCCATCCCCGGCATTAAAATATCTAAAATAACGACTTTCGGTTTAGTCACTTTCACTTTTAAAAGAGCTTCCTCTCCGCTGAAAGCGTTATCAACAATATATCCCCGTCTGCTAAGATGATTGCCAACTAGACTGTTTGATTCATGTTCATCATCAACAATTAGAATACTCCCATTAAATGTAATCTCGCCCTCTTTTTTCTCTATATCTTTTTCCTTTAAAATATCTAAGATCGATTGCAAAATCTGCTGAATCTGGACATCTTTATTTAAAAATATAATCTTATCATCAACACTCTTTTGAATATTAACTTTTTCTTTTGCTAATTCCGATACCAAAACTATAATTTTAGTGCTGCTATCTATATCTCGTAATTGTTTAAGCGCGGTTCCCTTGACGGGTTCCTCTAAAGTATCTAAATCAATGATTATATAGTTAGGTCTTTCTTTTTTTATTATTGTAATTAATTCACTGTAAGAAGGAACCGTAGTAACTTTATAATTAGATTGAACTAACACATTATAAAAGGAGTCCCGCCTATCTAAATCACTATCCATCACTATCACATACTTAAACATTCCTCCATTCATATTTTACCACACTCTCCTTCATAGGTTTAATACCTACTTTTTCACCAACTCATCAACATTACCAATCATATAAAACTTATCGTCAGAAACAGAATCTAAGTTACCCGAAACTATTTGTTCACACCCGACTATAGTTTCCTCTAAAGAAAGATAAACTCCCTTGGTTCCGGTATATAACTCCGCGGTAAAAAATGGCTGTGTTAAAAAATTCTGCATTTTTTTTGCTCGGTCAAATATAACACGTTCCTGTTGAGACAGTTCTTCCCGTCCAATAATGGCAACAATTCTTTGCAACTCTTGATACCGCTGAAAATGTCTTATCACCTCCTGCGTAATATTAAAATGGCGTTTTCCAATAATAACAGGATCTATAAAACCGCTGCTTGACTGCAATGGATCTATCGCTGGATACAACCCCCTCTGAACGTATTCACGAGATAAAACAAGCATTGAATCTAAATGGGAAAAGATAGCTACAACTGCCGGGTCAGTCAAATCATCGGCAGGAACATACACAGCTTCTGCCGACGTAATAGCCGAAGACTCAGTAGACCTAATTCTTTCATGAAACTCACTGATCTCACTGGCCAAAGTAGGCTGATATCCCGTTTCTGAAGGAATTCGCCCCAACAAAGCGGACAACTCTGCTCCCGCTTGAGCAAAACGAAAAACATTATCAACAAAAAACAATACATCCTGACCTCTATTTAAAAAAGCTTCTGCTAAACATATCCCGGCTCCAGCCGCCTCAAACCTCGCTCCGGGAGACTCATTCATCTGCCCAAAAACTAAAATAGAACGCTTCAAGAGATCAGCTTTTTCAAACTCATAATACAACTCGTTACCTTCTCTTATACGTTCGCCAATCCCACTAAAAATACAAGTACCTCTTTGTTTAGTAATAATATTATGAATAATTTCCAAGATTAAAATAGTTTTACCTAAAGCAGCTCCACCCAAAATACCTGTTTTAGACCCTTTTATTAAAGGAAATAATAAATCAATGACTTTTATCCCTGTAGCCATAATCTCATATTTAAGTTTTTTACTTTCATCAATAATAATTTCCTTAGACTCTTTTCCTTTCGAACGAATGGGCACATACTCTGATACTTTTATCTCACCTTTATCGTCAATGGGTTGACCTAAAACATTTAATATTCTTCCATACAACTCTTCGCCTACCGGCATAGAAAGCGACTTATGCGTTCGCTGACATAAGGAATTACGTTTTAATCCAAAGGTAGGAGTTAACGCGATACAACGACATATATTTGGTTCATAATGTTCTACTACTTCTAAAATCATTTCCTCACCATAAGAGGTTATAGACTTAAGAATCTCATAAATAATAGGCAACGCGCCCTCTTGAAATTGAACGTCAACAACTGCCCCGTAGACCGCTAAAATTGTACCTTCATTCTTAGTCATCTTTCTACTTCCCTATTTTTATACAATCTTCCATCTTAAAAATAAACAATACACAATTAACAAATTACAAACAATATACAATTACGAATACACAAACAAAAATAAAATTTTTTTATTAATTATCTCTAAATACATTCTTTATCTATTCTTTCTCTCCCGTTTGTTTATTGTTTATTGTCTATTGTTATTTGTTTGTAATTTGGGAGTTGTTTATTGTGATTTCATATTAAAACGCTCCACTTAGCCCAACTTTTTTCTTTAATAAAATTTTTGTCGCCGAAATCTCACGAATAGCCTTATCACTCAAAGCATGCACCTGCTTAAAATAAGAGAGAGTAACTTTTTTGCTTACAACATTTAGTTCTTGAGTACTTCCTTCTAAATGCATGATTCTAGCAGCGAATTCCGCCTGTTTTGCTGAAGAAAATATTTCCAAAAGTTTATAATCCATCCAGAGATGGACTAAAGAGTTAATCACTCTCCTTATAAACGGCTCAATAAGAATATCTCCCATCTTTTTGCCAATATCTAACTTTGATGACGAAAAAGAATACGGTAAAAAAGGAAACACACTTATTCGTTGAGAAGTCAAAGATATAAATTCCGGAGACACGATAATAATACGCCCAAATTTTTTATTATATCGGCTTAATAAATAATTAATTATCTTTTGAGATTCGTTAGAATCAATCGTTTCAGTAATCCCTGGAAAAAAAACAAACCGATCTCCTCTATCTTCTAAATATCTAGCCCCGCGTTCTCCTAAAATTATAATTTCATCTCTATCCGATTGTTTCCTCTCAAAAGCGGCATTAATACACAGTATATTCAGCTCTCCTAAAAAGCCCTCGTCCGAAGTTATTATTACTATACCCTGCGGCAGTCCCTCGTTTACCGCTAAATAGGGAGAAGAAACCTTCCTCTCTATTAATAATTTAAAACCAGCCTCTAACTCTTTCAAATAATCCGCGTTCAATTTTTCTTTCCCTTGAAAAAAACAAAACTGGACTAATGCCGCTGTTTTAAACGCGTCAATTACCCCTCCTAAATCTTTTATTAATTCTAAATCCTGTTTTAATTTTGCTAATGCTTTCATTAACCGCTTATTTTCTTAACTTATATTTACAAACATATACCATTTACCTGCTTTATCATTACTCTCTGTTTATTCATTGTATGTTGTTTGTAATTTCACCCCATTCTATCCTCTGATGCCTCTGATTTCATCTCTCTAAAAAAAGTTACTATAATTTTGTCAAGTTTGTCCCTTATTGAAGGGACTAAATCTTTCTTTTGATGTAATTCCTCTAGAAAATCGGGAGCAAATTTAGACATATACCCAAAAAACCTATCTATAAATTTAGACAACATATCAGGAGAAACTACTTCTAAAATCTTTCGTTTAAAAGCATAAAAAAGAACTATTTGCTCTTCCTCAGACATAGGGGAATTATTATTTTGCAAAAGTAATTCCCGTAAAGCCTTACCCCGGCGCATTCTTTCTACCGCTTCAGAAGAAAGTTTAGTCCTCAATTTAGTTAACCTCAACATTTCTCTATATTGGGCGTATTCTAACCTTAACCCTTTACTTACTTCTTTTATTGCCGGACATTGGACTTTACTTCCAATACGAGAAACTGAAAGACCTAAATCAATAGATGGTTTAAATCCCTCTTTAAATAAATCTGTGCTGATATATATTTGGCCGTCAGTTATAGAAATTAAATTTGTCTGAATGTATCCAGTTATATCGCCTTGTAACGTTTCTACGATGGGAAGAAAGGTCATTGACCCGCCGCCAATATCTTGCCTTAAGCGGCCAGCCCGCTCTAACAGCTGGGAATGCAGATAAAAAATATCTCCCGGGTAAGCTTCCCTGCCCGGCGACCGCTCAAGAAGAAGAGAAATTTGCCGATAGATCCAAGCGTGTTTAGTAAGGTCATCAAAAACGACTAAAACGTCTTTGCCCTTATTCATGAAATATTCACCTATGGCCGCGGCGGTGTAAGGAGCCAGATATTGTTCAGCAGCAGAATTATCCGCGGCAGCTGAAACAACAACAGTATAATCTAACGCTCCATTACGCATTAATGTGTATAAATGTTTTTTAAACGCTGCCCCAGGACCGCCAATCCAACAATATATACATATAACATCTTTATCTTTCTGGTTAATTATAGCATCTAAACAAATACTGGTTTTGCCTGTTTGACGATCACCAATAATTAACTCACGCTGTCCCTTCCCAAGAGGAATAACTAAATCAACAATTTTTACCCCGGTAAGAAGAGACTGACTCAAAGGAATTCTTTTCATAACTCCCGGCGCTTCCTTGAAAACAGGTAGAGACTCTGCCGAGAGAATCTCTCCTTTCCCATCCAAAGGTTCACCTAAACTATTAACTATTCTGCCTAAAAACTCTTCGCCTACCGGAACATCAATCCGTTCGGCAAAAGAACTCACCATATCGCCAATCGATATTTTCGCGTGCTGACTAAGTAAAATTATCATTACATCCTGAGGATTAAACCCCATGACCATGCCTTTGGTACCATCAGGAAACTGAACAAACTGACCGTAGGCGCAGGAAGGCATACCATCTACTTTAACAATTCCATATTTAACTTCTTTTACACGACCGACTTCTTTGATATCTAACGTGGGAACTTTGATTTGTTTGGACATAATTAAATTCCTAATTGACCTAATTCCTAATCAATTCCCAAATACCAATTCACCAAATACATTTGACCATTTCCTCATTAGGTATTTTTAAGAGCCCTTACCAATTTATCATTCTCTCAAATTACTAATTAATCTATTGGTTATTTTATAATTGGGTATTTTTTAGATCAATTAGGTTAATTAGAAATTAGTCATTTTTAAAAATTCGTTATTTATTCTGTCCTTTTACAAACGGAATAACTTTTTGCATTTTATTTTGAAGGCTACCATCAATAACAAATCCACCAATCTTAACAATAATACCTGAAATCAAATCCTGATTAATTTCTTCGTCTAAACTGACACTAGTCCCTATTTTAACAGACAATATTTTTACAAGCCGTTCCTTCTCTTCTTTACTTAACGCGAAGCTTGAAATCACTTTGACCTTATCTGTCTTTACAGAAAAAATATGTTTATCAAGAGTATCTATTTCACTAACAAGCTCTCCAGTTAACTGCTGCTGCAGGCTTTCCTTACCCTTCTCAGTAAATATGCACTTAATCATTTCCATGGCCAAACCTAACGCTTGTTTTTCAATATCGGATAAAAGCTTTTGGCGCAACTTATCAACCTCTTCCTTACCATAAATAATAGTCTTCTGACAATCTTCTTTTGCCCGTTCTTCTAATTTTAGACGCACGGATTCAGCTTCCTTTTTCGCTCTCTCGATTAAATCTTTAGCTTCCTGTTTTCCTCTTTGAACCTCCGCGAGTCTTTCCTGTCGAGCACGTTCTAACTCTTCGCGTAAATTCTCTTCCTTAATTAAAGCTTCTTCCTGCAATTTTTTAAGCCTTCGTAACGCGGAATTTAAATGCTGATAAAACAACAATCTTAATCCTACAATTAAAGCGGCAAACGTCCCTACCTGAATCAAAACTAACCTAATAATATCTTTTATCTCCATATTTATTTCCCCTTATAATTAGTCGTTAGTATTTAGTATATACTAATTATTTAAATAACATAAACACAATCAACAGAGCCAGCACAGCAATTCCTTCAGCAAAAAGAAAAGCTGTAATCATCGCTATTAAAATTTTTGACGCAGCAGCTGGATTTCGTCCTAAAGCCTTAACTGAAGCATACCCAACAAGCCCAATTACCGCGGCCGGTCCCAGTGTACTCAAAAACATAATTAAAGTTATAGTAAAATTCTCCATAATTTTATCGTATTTCTTATCTTCTATTTCCTAATTATTCTATCTTTTCGTTTTTTAGTCTTCCGTCTTCTCACATCATTATCACAAGCTCATTACTTACCATCTTTGCTAACCCCTTACGGATATTAATACGGACAGCTGATACTTTTTTAGGAGTTTTTTTTGCTTCTTTTTTCTCCCAATCACTAAGAATAATCCTAATAATTCCTGCTGTTAAAGAATATAAAAATGCCTGATGAAAATCTAAAACTGCGAACTCTCCATCCTCTCCCGGCAAAATAACCTCTTTGGCATTGCCTTCATATATAATTTTTTTTGAGTTTATTACTCTAACCCTCATATAATTTGTTTACCAGTTAACTGGCTAACCGGTTAACCAATTAACGCTCTTACACGACGCTCACCTTATTTCTTCCCATATCCTTTGCGTTATATAACGCCGCGTCAACCTTAGCCACTATCTTCTCAAAATCTTTACCATCATCGGGAAAAGTTCCTACCCCTAGACTTACTGTTGTTGGCATATACAAATTAACTACCGTCCTAATGCGTTCAGCAACTAATACTGCCCCATCTTTACCCGTATGCGCTAGAAAAATAATAAATTCCTCTCCTCCATAACGAAAAATTACATCTTCCTGACGAATAGCCTCTTTAAATATCTCACACATCTTCTTTAATAACTGATCTCCAGCTAAATGACCTTTAGTATCATTGTACTTTTTAAAATAATCAATATCAACCATTAACAACGAAAATCTTTCAGATGTCCGCTCTACCAACGATATTCTATTATCAATATACATCTTAAGAAAACGCCGATTATAAACACCAGTAAGACCGTCTCTAACTGATAACTCAGCGAATTTTTCTTTCTTCTTATCGGAAGATAAAAGAAAAAAACGCTCTATCGCCCGTTCTAAAACAATTCTTATTTCTGATGAATTAAAGGGTTTAGTAACATATCCGTAAGCGCCTTCCTCCATCGCTTCAATAGCTGAACTTATAAAAGTATATGCGGTAATAACGACTATACTTATTTGCGGATTAACTCTTAATAACGCTCTAGTTATGTCTACCCCGTTCATACGCGGCATATGCAACTCAGTAATTACAGCGGTAAAGGATACACTCTTTGCCAGTTTTATCCCCTCTTCTCCCCTTGAGGCGCTCCATACTTTGTACCCTGAAGATTTTAATATTTTCTCCAGAAAGACTAAATCCTCTTTCTTATCTTCAATAATTAAAACGTTTATTGATTCCATAGCTAACTCCTTATTGAAACCGATGTATTATTGTAAATTCCAAATAACAATTTCCAAATCCCAAATAAATCTCAATCACCAAAATTCAAATGACCGAAACAGTTTTGGTCATTTGGTAATTGGAATTTGGTGGTTATTTGTTATTTGGTGCTTGAAATTTGGAATTTTCATATTCATCTCTTACTTAAGCAAAAAGGTTCTCCACTTAGTGTTCATATCATGGATATCAGCAAAACTGTAGATATCGAATAATCCTGTATACCAATCTCCTTTATCACGCAAGAATCGGCAATATTCAACGAACTTATCTCTTCCGTATTCTTTTAACAAAAATTCAATTATACTCGCGGCCTCGGCATAAAAAGTATCCGGATCTGTAATGTTAGTCAAATTAATTTCGGTCAACCGTTTGAGAGGAATGAAATTAAAAGTCTTTACTATTTCTTTCGCGCGGATAAGTCGGCGACCCTTATTCCTTTCCACAAAAGTAGCGATACCTTCATCCACCCACAATGGAAGAGGAGTCATATACCCTATAAACTCCCGAAAAATTAAATGCCCCATCTCATGAGGTAATATGGTATCAAGAAAATACTGCTCAACTGAATAGGCGTGAATCACTCTATCCTTTATATGAACACTTGCTCTCGACCACTGCGGCTGCTGCGTGCTATTATAATAATCTTCGGCTGAAGAATAAAGATAAATTTCACAACGATTATCCCAAGTCCAAAAATTAAATCTTCTAAACCCCAACTCATCTGTAATATCGGCGTAATAATCTTCCGCCTTCTTTAAAAGTTTATTAACATCTCCTATTTTAAAATCAGCGGCGTGATATATTATAAAATGCGTACCTTTCTTAATTATCCACTTATTTGATTGATTTTGAGCAAAACTTTCTAACGGACTAAAAAAAGCAAGACAGGAAATTATGACAAGCAAAAACAAAATATATTGCCGCGGCATCACCCTCATTTATTAAATAGTTATATCAAAAATAAACAATTTACAAAATCCAAATTACAAGCAATACACAATACCAAATATACAATATACAAACGAGAATATTCTTAATTTATAAATCTTTTTATCTTTTTCTTCATTTGTTTATTGTTATTTGTTTGTAATTTGAGAGTTGTTTATTGTAATTTATAGTAGAAAGTTCATAGATTTTTCTATGAACTATATTATTTATCCTCTTCTTCGTTAATTATTTTCTCAATATCTTCCGGATTAATTTTATCGTCTTCTTTCATTTCATGCTTTTGAGGCATCATATCCTGCATACTACCGCTGTCTTCTTTTAGTTCAGAACCTAACCCTTTTAATTGTTTATGCCACACAAAATATAAAGCTAATGCTATAACAGTTAAAATACCAATAACCGCGATAAATACCTTCCAAACAGTTACTGAAGGCAATGACTTTGCTTTTGTTAAAAGACTTCTAGCTAAAAGCAAATCAGCCTTTACCTCTTCCATAAGCTTTAAATTATCTCGATAATCAGAAATATGTTTTTGAGAATTTAACGGGGGTACGCTTTGTTTTTCTTCTATTTTGTTTAGTTTAGATTCTATGCTTTGCTTTAAAAAAATAACTCTTTCTTCAAAATCCGTATCCTTTAGGAGCTCAGCAGTCTTTACCGCTTCACTGCGTAAAGTAACTAATTCATCTGTAGGGATCATCCAAATATCTTCCATTTCGACTTCTTTAGCAATTGTTTCTCCCGGAACAAGGTCGTATTCGCCATACACATAATACGCTCCCTGCTGAGTATCATAGATAAGGTCTAAATCTTCTCTGTCAATAACATGTTCCGGTTTTATTTCTTTCGGCAAGAACGCTTTTAACGTCACTTTTTGTGTCTGCTCTTTTGAAGGGTTTACCCCCATGATTTTTAAAACAATACTAGCTTGCGCTGAAGACATAAGAACAGAAAAACAAAAAAACAGAAAAATAAAAAAACCCGCACTCAAAAAATGTCTTCTTTTTCTATTCATCTACTCACCTCTTATGGAGCTGGTGCTATTATGCATCAACGCCCTTATTTAAAATAATATAATAGTTAAATATCTTTACCCCAAATTATTATACCATCCTCTTTTAAAAAGCAAAGACTGTTTTCAGTCGTCCGTCGTCAGTCGTCAGTCTTCCGTCTTCCGTCATCTCAACTCATACCAAACCTGAATAACCGGCTCACTAGTTACTTCATCTATAATATTTTTTGATACGCTCATAAGCGCTTCCAACTCTTTTATTTTGTTCATTAGATAAATAATATCCGTACTTTCTTTTTCGGAAATCTTACAAATTTCATCCAAATCTACTTTTAACCCCGCGTTTACCCCCCACTTTTTAACTTCTTCACTTATATTACTCAATTGACTGTAGATAATTTTTGTATCAGCCGCTGACGTTTGTTCTGTTTGTATACTTACATTCTTGTTAATCTGCGCTAACGCTAATGACAACAATCCCATCTGACTGGTTATATCTTCAGCAGCACTGGTTAACTTTGACTGTTTAGTAGTCGTCCCTAATATTGTAGTAGCTGCGCCAGCTATATCCTGAAGGCTATGCTCAACCAGCTGAATAGAATAGGCATCTTTAGTACTATAGATAGACTCCTCGCAGACAATACTATAATCACCTGTATCCCAGGAAGAATCAAATGTTAAATCGTAAGTATAAATCCCTGATGTCCCAGTTTCAACCATTACCCCGTCATTTACTAATAACGTTTCAGAAGGAGCATACACATCCACCGTAGGTGAAAGCCCAGTTTCAGTCTGATACTTAACAGGGATTGTCTCTCCCGGCTTAACCTGTTTTTCACGATTAAGTATTGACGATTTAACATGCGGTTTCACATTTGAAGCAACTTGAGTGTTAACCGCCGATATCTGATCCGGCAATGAAGTAGTACCAGTAGCGGTTACAATACTGCTGGTATCGCTCTTGATAGAAGTAATGTCAGTGCCTATCTCCCCTGATACGGCAGTAGCGACAGTACTAGCTTGACTTGTTAACGCGGTATCCACCGCCTCAATTTGCGTTTTTAACTCTTTCGCCTTCTTACTAGTTGTGATATCAAATGATGTAGAACTCTGATAGGTCACATTATCGGATTCAGTAACACCGCCATAATTAATCGCTAATTTGACATAATATTTCTTACCAGCGGCAAAATTATAGGTATCCACAGCATCTAAAACTGTATACCAATAATTGCCGTTAGCATCCGGCACGGCTAAATTACCCGTATACATAGTAGTTACCTCATCCAAACTGCTGTATATATTAACTGTTCCTGTTTTTAACGTATTAGAACCGCTGTCAACAACCTGTCTCCCTTCTTTCTCTAAATACATTAAAATATTAATTTCATCATCATCCCCATCGTAAACAAAACTAGCTATCGCTTTAGCTGATGGCGCCGCGATTACAAGCGCTTTATTAGCGCCTAAAGAATTTGCCGCCCCCGGCGTAGCTAACGTTAATGTGGCGTCATTACTGCTGACGTCCGTAATCGTGCCTCCGTTAAGAGTAAGCGCGCCAGTACCCGTGTAATCTAAATCTTTACTCTCATCATGAGACTGAACTATATATTGAAACGTTAAAGTCGTCGTTGTGCTACCGGAATAATTCGCGATTCTATCAACAGCGCCTGTTTCTAATTCTAACCGGGGAGTTCCCGTCACTGTTACTGCTTCATTAAAGGTAATCGTAATATCTAGAACCTCTCCAACAACACTATACGTACCATTCGGTTCAGTCGAAGAAACACTAGAAACCGTAGGTCCGATTGTGTCTATTACTAACGCTTTATTCGCCCCCAGAGAACCTGTAGCTGCCGGACTAGGTAAATTTAAATCAACATTATGACTGTTAGAATCGACTATTGTACCGCCGTTCAAACTAAAAGCGCTCATTCCCGTACAATCTAAGTCTGAACTGGTATCTCCGGCAACAACCGTATAACGAAACGTCAAAGTAACTGTTCCGGTACCGCTTAGATAATCTATAATTTGATCACTAGTCCCTGTTTCAAGCTCTAACTGCGGCGTACCGGTCACAGTAACAGTATCGCTGAAAGTAACAGTAATATCAATTACCTCGCCAGTGGTATATGTACCATTAGTTTTATCGGAAGTTACATTAGTAACTGATATCAAATCATCCGGTCCTATATCCCAACCACTGCGCGTATCTCCGTCAATATCATCGGTAAAGATACCTGACAAATCTTCTCCCGCATTTCTCGCTACTGTATCAGTTGCCGCTAAATGAAAGTCATTGCCGTCTTTATCAACAAACACCGGCTCCACCCCGTTGATACTATTATCTCCGGGCGCATCATCGGCTATATCTGATATATTGTAATCCGACGCGGCTTCAAAAGTTCCTACAAATCCATTAGTACAGTCTACGGTCACGCAATTTCGTACCGTTGTATTTGTCGTGTCATAATCCGCAAAAAAACCATTCCTTGTATTTTGTGCCATGCAATTATAAAAATACGCCGTAAACCCACTATGAACCGGCATCCACCCCGCGGAATTCAGATTAAACCCAAAATCATAAAATAAAGTATTAGTAACCGTTACTATTGCCCCGGACGCATTGAAGGCAGTATATATTCCGGATGTACAAGCCTCACTCCCATTACTCTTTAAAATACACCTGTCAATATTAATCGCCCCTGAACCTATGCCAATGCCATGAAGCAATACACTTCTACCGAAATGATCCTCGTACTGATTCATAATTTGAAGACCTTCTAACCGAACATAACTTTCTTGAATATATATATTAATGTTATCGGTAACAGGAAGTACATGCGAATAACACAAGCTAGCGTCAACCCATTTGCCGGTATGACAAAAACTGGGATGAGTATAAATACGAATATAATTCTCACTGCTCGTTGACCATGTACCAGCAATCTCTACCTCCGTACTGTCAGTCATAGGATAACATACTACTTCCGCGATTACATTATTCGTTATAAGATCCTGCTCTTCTCCCGCTTCCCAAGCGTTTAAAGACGTGTAGGCCTCATCAATACTAAACGCTAATACTGACTGACCGGTTTTAGTTGACGCCGTCTGTAACGTAACCTGTGTGGCTGAATCTTTAGATAAAACGTACCTGGCTTCCGGAGTGCCGCCAGTATCAAGAGTCAACTCATCGCCTTTTCCCATATCCGCGGACAAATTATCTGTAAAGGTTACGGTTAATCCGTCAGCGCTTACAGAAATAGTTCCGGTTGAAAAAGCTGTTTTACTACCCACAGAACGAGATTCTGTAGTAGCCGCCCGCGCCGGCAAACAAAAAAATACCGCCATCACTGCGACTACAATTACTGTCGTTAATATAATTTTTGTTGTTCTACCCATCTTTCTTTCCCTCTTTAACGGTCAGGCGCAGGAACCTGTCCCTACATATTTTTCATTTATTCTATCACCTGCTCAATGATTTCTTTTGATAAAATACTATTTTTTAATGATTTACGCACTTGGCCCATCTTTTTACCTTTAAATTTTAACCTTTCTAAATTAATTATGTTCTTCTGTTCTTTAAATATTAGCGCGCCGGCGACGTCAACTTTACCGGTATTGATGCTGCGCGGCTTTATCTGATCAAACTCATCATCAGTAAGGTAAACTTGTATAATTAAAAAATTTCGCTTCTCAGATGAACCCCATTCATATCCTGTTGGATTAATCGCTATCACTTTTCCTTTTTTATAAGTGATTTCGGCGCCATCTAAAAACACGGTGGGATCTTTCATTTTATCTCTTACCTTTACTAAAACGTCGTAAGATTTTTTATCTGACCGTATGACCATATCATCAATAACCGCGCTTAAATCTATCATTTCTTCCCTCGCTGAAATTATTTCTTCTTCTAAAACAACTCCACGCGCAGCTTCTTCCTTAGAGTTTATCCTAAAGACCTGATCTGACACATCGAAAACGCTGAAATCAAATGGATCAGATATTTTTATCAAAGCCGCATCAGAAAACTCCTGAGGTACATCCCAGATAAAACTGCCTGTGTTTGGCACTTTCTTCGAAATCAAATTATAGGTCTTACCGTTATCAAAAGAATACTCTAACTTTATATTATACGCGCCATATTCATCCGCTGTCCATATGATTTCTTCTTTTTCTCCCACGACTAGAATCTCCCTACCGTTAGGTGAAATGAGAGAGATTTCGCCGGAGGCATATTCAAGTTTTATTGAATCAACTTCGATTAAGTTTTCTGCTGACCTGCCATTGCTAAAAGTGAAACGGTAATCTATCTCACTACCAATAAAAAAGTCACCTCTGGTCGCGTAATAATTCCGGCTACTTACACAATTAGCCCTATAAGTACTACCGCCATCAGCGGAAATATCTAATCTTAGCTCTCCCGATTCAGGATAAAGAACAGTATAAACTGCTTTTATAATACGAATATCAAAATCGGTATTTATAACAGCTGAAGTAAAACTACCTTTGTCCGCGCCGTCGGCTAATACTAAATTACCATTTTCTTTAAGTGTTGTGCTAGAAAACTTACCTAACCTAACGATTTCTTCTTGATCCATGGTAATTTCAAATGAATACAGCGTTGTCGCGACTTCCTTAACTTTCCCATCCAAAATCGTCTCGTCAGGATAATCCCACGGATTTATATCAAAAACCTCATATATGCTGGAATCATCACTTGCAAGTTTATTACCATAATAAAGGTAGATATCTACTCCCGAGGAGGGTATCTGTAAAACTTTTATGAAAACCTCTGCTAACTGCTCGGAGTCGTCCCCTGTTATCTTTCCTACATAATAAGGGAGAGACGTTTGGCCGTCTGAAGCAGTAAACCTTATATCTCTAAACCCAATCGCTACCCCTCCTTGGTAACTCACATCGGCTGCTCCTTGAGCTAAGGAATCACCTGTTGAAATAACCATTTTTACTACTTGATTAAATAAAGACGTGTTTATATTATCTTTAGCAGTAATATTAATTTTTTTCCTGTATTTAAACCCTGCTAATTCAGGATTACCAAATGAACCAGCAACGCCAGAAGTATCGGTATAAACAATACTAACCTCTTCAAGCTGGCTATTGGCACCAATGCTAGCCTTCCACTTTAGCCTTCTCCCCTGACCCTTGACCCCTGACCCTTGACCCTCTAAATCCAACGGCACTCCATTGACCACATCCATATAATCAATACCACCATTAACGCTCACCGCTAAAGAAACTCTCCCTTTACTCTTGTAACTGACAACAATACTTTTTATCTGTCCGGCAGTAAGAAAAGTTTCTTTAACCTCATATACGCCTTGCTGTAATTGAGACAGGCCATAATCACCCTTACCATCTGTTCGCCAAACCAACGGTGATTTAAAAATAGCCGTACCGCTTTCACAGTAGGCAAAACTACTCCATCCCGCTATCATCATTGCTACTAAAATAATTTTTATTCCTTTAACGGACAGGCACAGGGACATGTCCCTACATATTTCCGTGATTTGTGATTTGTGATTTGTGTTTCGTGTTTCGTGTTTCATGATTCGTCCCTCATCTTTCCCTCTTCCTTGATGACTCTTGCCCCTATTATCATTTTAAATTTATCATTTATCAATTAGCATTTTAAATTTTTAGATATTTCTCTTAAATGCTAATTTTAAAATGTTAATTGTTAAATTTCTATCACTTCCTCCTTTACTTTGTCTCAAGCCACGACTGTATAACCGGATCATCAGACATCCGCTCAATCATTTTTTTAGATATATCCATCATCGCTTTTAATTCCTGCGTTTTATTCTTTAGATACTCTATATTATACTTCTTACTTTCTGTAACTTCATAAATTTTTTCTAAACTCGGACCGCTTACACCTAACTCCTTAACCACACCGCTGATCTCTTTTAGTTTTGCGTATATAAATTCCATGTCTGTCCCTGTATTAGTTATAGCGGTAGTACGCGTCGCGATATTAGTATTAAGCTTAGATAAAATAGTATCAATACTGCTGAACTTAACACTTATGTTTTCCGCCGCCGCTGACAACGTGGATTGTCGTGAAATTTGACCTAATACGGCTGATGTAGACGCCGCGACATCTTGGAGATCATAATTAGCCGAAGTTAAAAGCATGGCATCAGTTGTTCCCTGGGTGGACTCTGAACAAACAATAGTAAAATCTCCTGTTCCCCAAGAATCCAACATCGTTAAATCGTAAGTATAAATTCCTGTTGTTCCCATCTCAGTCATATCCACGCCATCTAAGACTTTTGTTCCATCGGCATCATAAACTGTCATCGTTGGACTCAATCCTGAAGCTGCCCTATAAGCAACATTTAAAGAGTCTCCCATCTTTATAAGCGCCTCGCGGTTTAGTATTTCTGAAGTAACATGATACTCAACTGATGAAACTTCAGCACTAACACTTGAAATTTGCGTCGCTAATGATGTTGTACCTACCGCGGTTACAATACTGGAAGTATCACTTTTTATAGACGTAAGATCGGCATCCACATCAGCTATAACCGCGTCTGAAATTGTACTGGTCTGTGTTGCCACGGTAGCTGACATTGACTGAGCCATAGTCTGGACTTGTTTCATTTTTTTACTAACCCCTAAATCAAAAGACGTCGCGCTTTGATAAGTAACATTATCGGAAGCAGTACCATAGACAACACTAAGGTCAGCGTAATATTTTTTACCTACAGCAAAACTATAAGTACTCATCGCATCACTAATAGTAAACCAGTAGTTTCCATTAGCGTCGGCGGTTGCTGAGGAACCCGTGTACATCGCGACAGCGGCATCGGCAGAACTGTACAGACTTATTGCCCCTGTACGTAAAGTATTGGTACTACCTCTGGTAACCTGTCGACCTTGGGACTCTAAATACATAACTATATTAATATCGTCTTCATCAGGATCATAAACAAAATCAGCGATAACTTTCGCTGACGGAGCGGCAATAACTAAGGTCTTATTAGCGCCTAAAGAATTAGCTTCTTCCGGCATAGCAAGGGTTAAAATCGCGTTATTGCCAGCAGCATCTTTAATCGTACCGCTGTTAAGAGTAAGAGCGCCGGTTCCCGTGTAATCTAAATCACCGGTAATATCTCCTGTTTGAACAGTGTATTGAAACGTTAGTGTAGTAGTTCCCGTACCTGAAGAGTAACTTGCTTTTCTATCAGCCTCACCGGTTTCTAACTCTAATTGAGGAGTACCGGTTACTATTACGTTTTCAGTAAATGTAATCGTAATATCTAAAATTTCACCTACTATGGTATAATTACCATTTAATTCAGTTGAAGTTACATTAGAAACCGTAGGCGCACCGGTATCAACAACAATCGCTTTATTTGCGCCTAACGACCCTGCCGCGCCAGGTGACGCAAGCGTTAAGGTCGCGTTGTTAACCGCGGCGTCTTTTATCGTCCCGCCGTTCAGCGTTAACGCGCCGGTTCCCGTGTAATCTAAATCGCTGGAT
>JAHISK010000091.1 GCA_018818105.1 Candidatus Omnitrophota bacterium
CCATAAAATATTTTCTTCAACTCTTAATTTTCCGATATTAAGCCGATTGGAATAGATATACTGAATCTTGCCTAATTCTCCTCCGGAAATTAATTCTTTCAATTTAATAACCGCGGGGTGATATTGTAAAATATGCCCCACCATTAATAATCTCTCCTTCTCCGCGGCTAAACGAACCAATTCCTGACCATGCTCAACATTCAAAGCCAAAGGTTTTTCCACAAAAACATCCTTATCAAAAAGCAATGCTTTCTTTACTAACTCATAATGCGTTCTCACAGGTGTAGCGATTGCCACAGCGCTCACATTGACGTCATTAAGCACATCCTCGCAACTAGATGTATAATTGATTCCCGGAAATTCTTTTTCTCTGGCACGCAAAATATCACCATCTGAATCACAAGCAACATGAATAGATTCTAATTCATAAAGATTACGCAAAATATTTTTCCCCCAATATCCTAAACCGATTAATCCAATCTTATTATTTTTCAGCATCACTCCTTTCCTTTCTCTCTATCACAAGAAATTAAAAAATCGCAATCTTCACCCGCCTAAACCATCACTGTTCAAAAATATTTAGACAACCAATTCGGGCGCAGATCACTTAAAGTAAAACTACTTTTCTTACTGCCAATAGCACGCTAATTTTCCAGAACCGTTTTGATTTGTTTATAGATAACTTCTGCGGCTAATCGATTGCCCTTAGCGTTCAAATGGCTGTCCGGCAAAAATAAATCCTTAAAAGGGAAAGAAGACATCAACTCAATTAGCGTAATCTTATCCCCATATCTATTCTTCAAAAATTCAAAATATTGCCGCGCTGGCATAGCACCATCTTTCCGATACATACTATGAATCATTGCCTTATCCAACCCATTCACACCAAATGGAACGATAACATAGATAAGTTTAAATTTATTTTCGTCAGCCATTTTTACTAATTCATCCAATTTATCAATATATATCTCAAATGCTTTTTTCTTTTCATTGTCATGCGCAAAAACATCACTTATAGCTATTGCAGCTATAGCTTCTTTGCTCCATTCCCTAATTCCACCTCTATTATTTTTATTGCTACTGCTTTGCATTGCTTTACGATGGCTGATAATCTTTTTTACTTTGTCCGAATTCCAATATTTAAGTAAGATATTTCCAATAGCTGTAGTCAAAACACTTCTCTTTATTAGGTTATATCCAGGAGCCGGCATACACCCCAGGTTAAAATCTAATTCATCAATATCATAGAAATCAGTATTAATACTGGTCGCGACAATAACATAATCGGGGCTTAATTTTGGACCGTATTTTTTTATAAGATCGGCTTCATGCAGTATCGTATGCCCATTACATCCATAATTAATCACTTTAATATTTTCAAAATCTTTATTTATTAGATTTTGTAAACGCGCCGGGTAAGTCTGAGCATCATCCACTCCCCATCCATAAGTATAAGAATCGCCGACGCATATAATTCTTTTCTCTCCCAAAGGTTTTTTAATTGGGAATTCTTTTCCTCTAGCGCCTAAAGAATTTATGGAAAAATAAATATCATCTCCGTAGGCGTCTTTATAATGTATTTTTTGATTAGGCGCCATCCGCCAGTAACAATATTTATCATACATTATATTAGGAGAAGAATGCCTATATCCTAAAATCCTTAAAGTCATCTCCGCAGCTAAAATCGTGACTACAAATATAGCAATAACATAAATACTGATTCTTAATATCTTCGTTCCTTTCATCATCCCTCCTTGATATTAGAATGGTATTGTCAAAAATTTTTTATATTTTAAAAATCAATGTTTTCCTTCAAAATCTCATACAACTTTTGACAGAATCCCTTTTCTCACTAACACTCTATATTTTAATTTTCCCAATCAACTGACTTTACTTTCATATGAATTTGCCGAGCAATATGTTTTGCTATTTGAGGAAACAAAAACATCACGCGATCCAAAAGCGCGGGGTAATAAGAAATTTTAAAATACGGTGAATAAAAGAACAGTTCTGAATAATCAAACTCAATAAATATATTTTTTCTAAAACTGTTCCAGACCTCCGCCAATTCCTGCGAAGACAATCTATTTAAATCCATGCCATTCATTTGTTTTTTCCTTGCGAATTTTCTGCCAAATAATAAAGAACCAATTCTCAAAACGGTCGCGGGATTCAAATTAACAATCTCCATCCTAAATTTATCTTTTAAAATACGGTTGGCCTCATCCTTCGCTTCCCGAAAAATAGCCCCGGGAAAATGTTGAAAAGCCTGAACGCTCCATAAGCCGGAAATACAATTATCTTTAAAAGGCATGCAAGCCGCATCCGCGCAAATTAAAAAAACTTTATCCTCATCGGTTAACAATCTATTCGCGACTCTTAAGTTAGTAATACTGAAATCTACCCCGGCTATAAAACAGCTGTTAGGATTATTATTTTTCCAATGCCAAGAAAATCCTGTGCCAATATCTGCCACCCATTCGGAAGGCAAAAAGTTATTTATAAATGAATTCGCCTTTTGCCTCATCACCGAAACAACGTGATGTTTGCCGACTTCTTTAATAATTCTTTCCTCATTGGTCAAAAACGAATCATATTTTAAGTTATCTCTGAATATTCGTTCCTTTTCTTGCTCGCCGCCGGAACATTCTAAAAAAATCGGCATGCCTTCTATAATTGGATATTTTTTTGAGCACTCTTTACATCGGAGAAAATTATTTTCAGATACCAACTCATTTTTACAAAACGGGCATACTAAAACTTCCCGCAATGCTTTTTCTAATACTTTATATTGAAACTCTCTGGACATTGATTAACTCTTGTTTTTTATCCTTAAAATACCGCCAGGTCATTCCTAATAAAACCCAAAAGGGGATCGCGAAATATGGAATTCCTAATATTACTGAAAAATAAGCAATTATCATCCAATATAATAACGCCGCGCTTAAAAAAATTCCTTTAATGTTCCGCGACTTAATAAAAAATCCTGCCATTTTTATAAAAATAATCCATAACATAATCATAACCGTTAATCCTATAATCCCCGCGCGATAGATCATGTTAATCGTCGAGTTATGCGGCTCAACCCATCCCGACCTTGTTTTCCAGCCGGAATCCCAATTTAATATATCAATGCTCTTTGAACGAAAAGGCTTGCCAAAATCAGCGCCAAATACCTTTTTTTCCTTAAAACCTTCTTCCAACATTTCCTTGCCGATAAGTATTCTAAAAAGTAAATTATCCAATGAAGAGCTATAAACAGCTCTTCCTTCTTTTTCTTTCGTGACTTGCTTTTCATTGACCTCTTTATTCGAATCAATAGCTGTGCTCATTTTTTCTTGAGATAACGCGTTATTACCCAAACCAGAAAAACCTTCCGTCTTCCCTTGAGGTACCGTAGCGACGACAGCAACTATTTTCTCTGAAGGCACCGCATCCTTACTATATACCGCTGTATTTGTTTTTTCCCGCGGCGCGTCATTTTTCACAGATACAGCTGTTGTAAC
>JAHISK010000001.1 GCA_018818105.1 Candidatus Omnitrophota bacterium
AGCTGTAATAATGTTTTTTAATAAAAGCATAAAACAGGATTTTATAAAAGATATCCTTATTGGTATCTTTCTCGGTATAAGTTTACTGGTGCGGATGAATTACTCTTTTCCTATTGTGGTTATTTTAGGGTTTGTTTTATTTAATAAAGGAATAAGGAATTTTAGTTTCACGCTAATAAGTTTTCTTTTTACTGTTCTTATTATATGTTTTCCTTTCGCGGCTATGGATCCTAAACATTTTATTACTCATATATTGGTAACATGGTTTGACGGGGATATTTCTTTCATGGCGCAAAATGTGTTATTCTTTTTATCGTTTATTATTTGGGCCTATTATTATACAATAAGAAAAATGCCGCTAAAAAATCAGATTCATATACTAATTGGCATAAGCCTGTTTATCGGGTATATTGCTACTGGATATATCTCGTTGCCGTGGCATGTATTGTATTGGGCGATTCCGTTTTTGATTACGTTTCCTTATTTATATAGGCAAGAAGTAAGAAGTAAGAAGTAAGAAGTAAGAAGTAAGCGGGGAATAAGAAATATTGGGAGATAGAGGAATGAATAAGAACACGGTAGATTCTACAATTTATGACGCTGATTACTACTTAAAAGATGGATATGGCGGTGATGTCAGCCGGTTTATCCAGTCTTTAGAGGAACCCAGTCCTTTAGTTGATTATCCCATAGAAGTCGCTGATTTAAAAAAAGGTGAAAGGGTATTAGATGTTGGCTGCGGAATAGGCCGGCTTCTTTACGCTTGCGCTAAGCGGGGATGTATTGTTGAGGGCTATGATTATAGTAAAGACGCTTTAAGTATTGCCCAAAAGGGAGTTGACGCGTTACCTGATGAATTCAAGAAGAACGCGCGGTTAAACAACGATGATGTAAAAAATATTCCTAGCACGATAAAATATGACGTAATTTTTATGTGCGATGTTGTCGAGCATTTATACGATTGGGAATTAAAAGTGTTGTTCGATAAATTAAAGGAATTATTAAATCCGGTTACCGGCCGTCTGATAATTCATACAGCGCCTAATCGTTGGTACATAAACTTTATCTTTCCTTTAAAAAGAATTTTAAGCCTTCCTAAAACTCTGCGAAGAAAAAAAGGTATTCGTTATAAGCGCAGTAAATATTTTTATGATCTATCTATGCATGTTAATGAGCAGACACCAGTCAGTTTGCGTAAACATCTGAAAATCTTTGACGCTAAAGTGTGGTGTCTGGACGGTTCTTCAAACCTAATCTCTATTCTAACGAAAAAATTTTGCGGCTGCGACATTTGGGCTGTGGCAAGAGTTAAAAAGGCGAGAAAATAAATATAAACCGGTTAGCTTCTGGCCTGGTTTTGTCCAAATTCCCTTGTATTCAGTTAGCAGTAATTATTTTAATTTTTAAATTGAATGTCCCATTATTTTCTAAGGTACATTGAAAATCCTTGAAAAATATGTTATTTTTAGTATTAACTAACCTGAAGTTATTACTGGGAGGTAGCGAATTTGGGTTTTTCATTAAAAATTCTCGTATTTTCTACGGTTTTATTGTATTCTTTACGGTATAGACAAGTATAAAATACTTCTCTAATCCCTGAAAATCTAAATAATTATCCCCAAAGGGGATTTTCTTGTGTTTTAGCCTGATTTTAACCATAAAAAGATGTTTATAAAACTTAGGAAATTTATGATTTGGCGTTGTATGCTACTGCTATTTGGCTGTTTAGGCACTTCATTTTTTACGTATGGCGCGGAATATACTATTCCGGCACAAATAGTAAGTTTATCGCAATGTAAAGATATTGCTTCAAAAAATTACCTTCCTTTACAAATAGCGCGTGATGAAGTGGTATTGGCGACTTTGAAAATTACCGAGGCAAAACGTAATTTATTTCCATCCGCGGCAATAAAGTATCAAGAGAATGAAGGGACAATTGATAATAACCCTTTTACCGGAAAAAGGTATGATTTGGAGTTTAAACAGCCTATTTCTTTAGGCGGAAAAGACATGTATGTATTAAAACAGACAAAAAAAGAACTAAATATCGCTAATGAAAACCTAAAAAAAGTCAGTTTAGATTTAACTTTTGAGATAGCTCAAAATTACTATAACCTGATATACTCTGAGAATGAATTTAAAACTCTATTAGAATTAAAGGCGGAAGCTTTTCAGTTATTAAATTTAGCCCAATCAAAATATAAGTTAGGAGTAATTTCTGAATTAGATTATTTCAATGCTAAGCATTTATATGAACAGATAGAGTTTAAAACATTGTCGTCGCGAAGTAATCTTTCTTTAGTTAAACTGGGACTTTGCCAGAAACTAGATGTAGATGAAAAAATAAGGTTTGATTTTCCTCTTACCTTATCTGTGCCATCTGATATTTTCGTTTTGGAGGATTGCGTTTCAACCGCTATGGAAAAACGGGCGGAAATGAGAATCGCCGGAGATTATCTATTGTATTCGGAATACGGGAAAAAAGCGGCCAAAGCGAACAGTTTTCCTCGGGTAGATTTAGTAGGAAAGATTGGACAGGGAAAAGAAACCTATGAATTTGAGAATCGCGATTTGAAAACCGAGTGGCTACTGGGCGCTAAAGTTGAAGTGCCTTTTGGAGCTAATACGGCAAGTGCCAGTTATTCCATGGATAAAAAAGCGCAAAGTTTAAGTTCTTATCATAGCGGAGATGAATCCCAAAGCCGCGAATATAAAATAGACATACTGAATAATCTTGGTATCCACACGGAGAAAAAACAATCAGAGATTGATCATAAAAAAGCGATGAATGATTTAGATGAAGCAAAGAAAAAGATAATTCAGGAAGTGAAAGAATCTTTTTACGCGTATCAGAAATCATCTATTCAGCGGAAATCATCTAAAAGTAAAGTCGTCTTTTTAGAAAAGGATGAGAGTTTTACGGAAGCAAAAACTAAAAATAATAAGGCAAAAATAGCCGAGTTGCTGCAGGTTAAAATTAATCGCGTTCAAGCACGGTTAGAATATTTAAAATCTTTAACAGAGGTAAATATCAATATTTGCGCTTTATATAAAGCGAGAGGAGAGGAAAGGCCGTAAAATGAAGTTCTTAAAAAAGTTTAAATTTTTGTTTATATTTATAATAATAACGGCGGGGGCTGTTTTAGCGTATCTTTATTACAACGGAGATATAACCATGAAGAAAAATAAAGATGCTAAGCCGGTATCCGGTATAGAGAGAGAAAAAGAAAAACAAAATTTCGAGGATAATAACGGCTATATGCCTGTTGTATTCGTCACCTCGGTAAAACGCGAAGATTTTAAGAATGTCCTGTCATATTACGGAATAATAAAAGGGTTTAGAGAGAGCAAATTACGGTTCGCGGTTCAGGGAAGTATTGGGAAAATACATTTTAACGAAGGCCAAAAAGTAGATAAAAACGCGATAATCGCTGTATTGGATCAGGAAGAAATAAAAACTAAAATAGAATACGCCGAATTAGAATACAAAAACAATGAAAAACTTTTTTCTATGGGCGCGGTTAGTAAAGAAACTTTAGAAAAATCAAAACTTGAACTTAGGCTAACGCGCCTAGATTTAGAAAAAACCATTATAAAAGCGCCCTGTAAAGGAATAATTAATACCATAAATTTTGAAGAAAGAGAATTTGTGACACCACAGGATGAAATAGCCGGTTTTTTTGATATTAATGAAGTGTTTTGTGAAATTGGAATTCCCGAAAACGATATATCGAAAATACGTATTGGGCAAGAAGTAGAGGTTTTTATCGATGCCTATCCATCTAGGTGTTTTACCGCCAAAATTGGTAGAATCCTGCCGCGAATGGAAAACGAAACACGGATGCAAATTGTAAAAATAAAACTTCCAAATAACGAAGAACTGTTAAAACCTGGAATGTTTGCCAGAACTCATATCATTACCTATCAGAAAAAAAACGCGTTAGTTATACCTACGGCGGCATTAAAAAAAACAGATCAAACTTGGCAGGTATATACCGTCACTTTACAAGATTCAAAAAAAGGGATAGTTACTTTAAGTAAAGTTTCGCCTGGATTTTTAGGATATACTTGGGCTCAAATAAACAGCGGGGTTAAAGAGGGCGAATATATTATCTCTGACGCCATAGCGCTTAAATACTCGCTAACCGATAATTCTCCTGTAGAGATTATCCTGTCTGAATAATTTATGCGTATAACAAAATATTCCGTACAGCGGCCGGTTACATTAAGAATGTTTTTTCTTGGTATTATATTTGCCGGCATAATAGCTATATGCGCGATTCCTCAACAACTTTTTCCTTCATTAAAGTACCCTCGTCTTACCGTTGTAACAAAATACTCCGGTGCCGGCCCGTGCGATATAGAGAACCTGATAACGTCGCCGTTAGAAGAAATTCTTTCATCTGTGAATGGGTTAAAGGAGATGTCGTCTATATCTAAGGAGGGGATATCATTAATTTTTCTTGATTTTACGTGGAGGACAAATATTAACTTTGCTTCTTTAGAAATAAGAGAAAAAATCGACCTTATAAAGGAAAAGTTACCCCAAGAATCAGAAGAATCGAAAGTTTTAAAATATAATCCATTTGATGAATCGCTTATGGTTATTTCGGTCTATACCGATAATAAGGGAAACTTGCAAGATTATTATCCTACTATAAAAAAATATATTAAAGAAAAACTCGAGAAAATTGAAGGAGTGGCTTTTTGCCGGATTGAAGGAGCGATAGAGAAAGAAATCTTAGTAAATGTTTTGCCTTCAAAATTGGCTTCTAGCGGAATAGATTTATTGGATATTACTGAAAGCCTTGAAAATGGTAATTTGAACTATCCTGCCGGTAAAGTCGAAGATAATTTTTTTGAATGGATGGTGCGTACCATGGGAGAATTTAGGTGTTTAGATGACATCAAAAACTTGCCGGTTTTGAAACGGCAGATAGGCCACTATAAAACTGAAACTTTCAAGAATCGTCCCGCGCTTATTTTATTGAAAGATTTAGCGCGGATAAACGAAACATCAAAAAAAAGAACTGGTTTCAGCCGTATTAATGGCCAGGAAGTTATTTCTCTCATTATACAAAAACAATCTCAGGCAAATATTATAAAAACCGCTAAAAAAGTTAAGCGTAGCCTAAAAGGAATAACAGAAAAAATACCTAAAGACATAAATTTAAAAATAACGTATGATCAGTCTTTATTTATTGAAAAAGCTATAAAGAATTTAGTTTCAGCTGTTTTTGTCGGCGGTATTTTAGCTTTTTTAATTCTTTTCGCCTTTATGCGGCAAATAAGAAATTGCGTCATTGTTATTTTTTCGATTCCTGTATCATTGGCGACAGCGTTTATATGTATGTATTTTTTTAATATTAGTTTTAACTTAATATCTTTGGGAGGTCTTGCTTTAGGCGTGGGAATGATTGTTGATTCCAGTATTGTAGTGTTTGAAAATATTTCAAAAAAAGACAAAAAATCTGAGGTGTGGGAATCAGCGTGGGAAGTAATACCCGCGATATCAGCTTCAACGTTTACTACGATAGCTGTGTTTTTACCAACAGTTTTTATCGGCGGCATCGCGGGGAAATTCTTTAAGGATTTAGGGTTGACCGTGACTTTTTCTCTGATAGGGTCTTTACTCGTTGCTATAACTTTAATTCCTTCATTATTAGGTGATAAAAAAAAATCCGCTACGGGCAAAAATTTAAATATACCTTATAATGAAAATGAAGCTTCACGGGTAAAAGCCCATGGTTCTTTAGATACTCCACTCCTTGTGCAGCGGAATCCCGATCTCCCGATAAATCGAGGGGGGATATCGTGTCGGGATAAGTTTCAACGGCGATACACAAATTTTTTAACTCGGGTTTTTAAAGCGCCTTTTTTTCTTGTTGTTTTTATTATCATTCTTGGTGGGGTGAGTTTTATTCTTCTAAAAAATATAGATAAAGAATTTATGCCTAAAATTGATAAATCCGAGATTACTATTACTTTAGATATGCCCTTAAACACAAAACTAGATATTACTAACCAGAAAACTTTGCTGGTTGAATCAGCGCTTAGCAAACTTTCATCTATTGAAACCATATGGTTAAGGGTAGGCAGCTCTGAGAATGATACCTTTGATTCCATTACCGATTTAAAATCTAATCAGGCTAAATTTTCCATAAAATTAATCGAAAACAGTCATCTATCGTCAGATAACGCTTTAATTGATATAAAGAGAGCTTTGTCTAAAATTAATTTAGCCGGCGCGAAATTAAACTTCTTTATAGAAAAAAATATTCTTCAAGGTGTTTTTGATGATAATCGTCAGACTTTAACTATAAGAGCGAAAGGCTATAATCTAGACGGTTTAAGAAAAATATCAGATCAAATTAAAGATAAGCTTTTCGAGATTCCTTTTTTAGATAACATAAAAGATGATTTTGAAAAATCTTCCTCGGAAGAAAAATTTATTATATCAAAAGAAAAAGCGGCATTATATAACCTTTCAGCCGCGGATATCGCTCAAATAGGCATGATAGCTCTTAAGGGGTGGGTGGCGACGAAATTTAAAAAAGACGCTGAGGAAATAGATGTTCGGGTAAATCTGGCGCGAGCGAACAACAAGAACTTAAAAGACATAGTAGTTTATAATTCTAAAGGTATAGGAGCAAGGTTTGCTGATATAGCTGATTTTAAAAAAGATACAGCGCCATCAAGAATAAAGCATTTTGACAAAGAACGCGCGATAACCGTATCCGCCGGGTTTAAGGGCGGCAATTTAGCGCAAGCGGCACAACTAATAGAAGAAAAATTAAGCGGTTTAAATTTAACCGAAGGCTACACTTACGAAATCGGCGGTGAAACGCTAAAAATGAAAGAATCGTTTAACTCATTAAAATTCGCGTTGATTTTAGCTGTTGTTTTAGTGTACATGATCATGGCGTCTCAATTTGAATCTCTATGGCAGCCGTTTATTATAATGTTTACTATTCCTTTTTCCTTCGCGGGTGCTCTTATCGCTTTACATCTAAGGCATTATTCGCTCAATATTATATCATTTTTAGGAATAGTTATTCTTACCGGAATCGCGGTGAATAACGCTATAGTGCTTATAAGCGGCATAAACGCGTTGAAAAAAAATAATAATCTCATCGACGCTATTACTAAAGCTTCATTATCGCGTCTGCGTCCGGTATTAATGACTACGTTAACAACAATTATGGGGCTGCTTCCTTTAACTTTTAATTTATCTAAAAATACTGAAAGTTACGCGCCTCTGGCCGTGACTGTGATTGGAGGGTTAGTTGTAAGCACGTTTCTTACGCTTATCGTCATACCTGTTTTTTATTTTATATTCGCCAACAAACTGCTTAAAGAAACATGAATTTACCTCTTTTTTCCATAAAAAGGCCGGTAACAATCTGGATGATATTTTCAGCTATAATATTGCTTGGGATTATATCAATTAACCGTATTCCTGTAGAACTATTCCCTTCCAGCGACCCGTTAAAAATCACGATATTTACCCCCGTAAGAGGCGGTATGCCGCCGGAAGAAATTGAGAATCTTGTTACAAAACCTATTGAAGCGGCGATAAGCACAGCGTTTAACTTAGAAGAAATAACATCGCAGTCACGCCAAGGCCGGGCTACGGTAACCCTAACGTTTCAATCCGGCACTGACATGGATTTTGCTTTGCTTGGTGTACGCGAAAAATTTAACGAAATAAAAAAATATCTGCCCAAAGAAATAGAAAAATCCGTAATTGCTAGGTATCAGGAATTGGACAGCTACGTTATGATTTTAGCGGCAAGCAGTACTTTTTATTCTTCCCAAAGCTTTGCTGAGATAATAACCGGCGATATTAAAGGGCAATTGTTAAGATTAGACGGTGTAGCCAACGTTGATATTTATGGCGCGCAGGAACCAAAAGTAATGGTAGAAGTAGATAAAGGAAAATTATTAAAATACGGTTTATCTATAAATGACGTGTTGGCGGCAATAAACACTTCCAACGCCTCTTTTCTTTTAGGTGAAACAGAAGATAGCTTTAAAAAATATTCAATCCGCGCCCAAGGAAAACTTTCTACGATTAACGATATCAAAAACGTGTGCTTAGGCTGCTCATCCACGAATTCGATGATTAAAGTAAAAGATATAGCGGTAGTAAAAGAGGATTGTTTAGATAGAAAAATGTATTCCAGATTTTTTAAAAAAGGAGGCAGGAGTAAAGAAGTCGTGTCTTTATATATTCATAAGGAATCGCAGGCAAACACTATCAAAGTTTGCCGCCTGTTGCGAAAAAAAATAGAAGAGTTAAAAAAATCTAAATTCAAACACGTCAATATAGAAATTGTGCTTGATAAATCTTCTGTTATATCTGAGGCGATCGGTAAAGTTAAAGGGGCTTTGCTTTTGGGCGCGGTTTTCGCGGCGTTAATTCTTTATTTGTTTTTTCGAAACATTAAAATTACCTTAATTGTGGTACTTACTATACCGGTGTGTTTGTTCGCGGCGGTAGCGTTAATGTTTTTATATAAAGGTTTAACTTTTAATGTTTTAAGCCTGAGCGGATTAGCGCTGGGAATAGGCATGGTAATAGACAGCGCCATAATTGTCACCGAAAACATAACGCGAAAAAGAGAAGAGAATAACTCTTTTAAAGACGCGGTAATAACCGGAACAAAAGAAGTTTGGCCGGTAATCTTTACATCAACAATTACCACCGTTATTGTTTTTCTGCCGTTAATTTTAAATATCGAAGAAATCCGGCGGCGGTATAGTAATTTAGCGTTATCGGTTATTTTTTCTCTAGCTGTTTCGCTGATTACCGCGGTAAGCCTTGTTCCTTCATTAATATATAGAATTAAGGTCTCCTCTAATCGAAGAGGCAAACTTAACCGGTTGACAAGGTTATACGTAAAACTATTATCCATAATTTTATCTCATCCTAAAAAATGTGTTTTAGCGGCGCTTGTATTTTTATTGTCGGCTATATTTATATTACCTCTAATTAAAAAAGACTTTCTGACAGATATTAATACTAATAAATTTACTATTTTCACGCGGCTGGAAACTGGCGCCAAAACCTCACGTACGGATAAAATAACAAAAGAAGTTGAATCTGTTTTAGAAAATACAGCGCAAGTTCAGTCGTTTACTTCACGAATTGATGGGTGGTCTTCGCGGATATACGTTGAACTTTCTTCTGAGAGTGCTGGCATTGATTCAATTAATAATGTCATAACAACCCTGCGGCCTAAATTAAAAAATATAGAGAATAAATACCGCGGCGGATTTATTTATTTTTCATCTCTGGGCCGAAAATTCCCCGAATTAGCAATAAACGTTTACGGCCATGACTATAATAAACTAAACTTCGCCATCGAAAATATCGTAACGAAACTTTCCTCTATAGAAGGGCTGCTCGATTGGAAAAAAAGCATAGAAGATGTTGCTCCCGAATATAGAATCATTGTGGATAAACAAAAGGCGGCGTCTTTTTTGTTTGATACTCGCGGTATCGCCCAAACACTTCATTCTCAAATGAGAGGAATGCGGGCGACTCTTTTTCGCGAAGAATCAAAAGAACGGGAAACTGTCGTGCGGTTAAAAAAGGAAGATAGAGATACTTTTCTCAAAATTAAACATTTAACGCTTAGCAGTCCTTTACGAAAAAATATTTATCTTAATCAGCTTTGCGGGTTTGAAATGGGAACCGGACCCGCTCAAATTGACCGAAAAAACAAAAACCGATATATTCAGATTTCAGCGTTATCGTCGAAACTATCGTTATCGGAATTAATTCCCAGAGTACAAACCGCGTTGAAAAATCATGATTTGGAAACGGGATACTACTGGGAATTCGCTCAAGATTACAAGACGCATATAAAAACGAGAAAGCAGTTAATTATTATTTTAACGCTTTCGATAATGCTGGTGTATATGGTGTTAGCTTCGCTGTTTGAATCTTACGGCAAACCGTTTATTATAATGTTGTCTATTCCTTTTGCTTACGCGGGAGTACTATGGGTTATTTTTCTTTTCGGCATGCCTATAGAAATAGGCGCTGTGATGGGTCTTATAATATTAAGCGGGATTGTTGTGAATAACAGCATAATTATAGTAGATAAAATTAATTCTCTAAAAGGGAAGAGAAAGTTAAGTAAGAGTATTCTTATACGGGCGGGAGTATTACGCCTGCGGCCTATTTTTATTACTACTATTACTACTATTTTAGGATTAATTCCTTTAATTTTTGGAGGAAGCGCTTATTCGGTATGGAAATGTATGGCAATAACAGTAATATCAGGACTAGTATTTTCTACAATACTGGTTTTACTTATCATTCCCGTAGTTTATATGATATTTGAACGGAAAAACTAATCTACCAGCATTTCTTTAATAATCGCTTTTATCTGTTGGCTAGTTTCCTCGTCAACTTTACCGAGCCGTTTAATCAGTCTTTTTTTATCTACTGTTCTAATTTGATCTAGTACTACCCATCCGTGTTTTCTCTGAAATTTTAAAGCAACGCGGGTAGGATAATCATGTGACCGAGTAGTCATTGGCGCGATGATTATTGTAGCGATGTTTGTATTCATCTCATCAGGAGAAATAATAACACACGGCCGAGATTTTTTTATTTCGCGGCCAACAGTAGGATCAAGAGAAATTAGATAAATATCGTATTGAGTTATTACCATTTCCAATTCTCCGTTTCTAAATCAAGATTATCATCTATGATGAGTTGATCGTCTTTGTTCTCGCGCATTTTTTCAAAAGCTTTTTTCCATTCCTGACGGGGTTTTTGGATGGGATGAAGGACGATTTGATCATTCTTTACTTCAAGATCAACAAAACGCCTAATCCGGCATTGTTGCAGAATGGCTTTAGGAATGCGAATGCCTCTGGAATTACCAATCGGTACAATAGGAATTTTCATTTTTTTTACCTCCAATGTAATTATAAAATAATTACATCTATTTGTCAAGTTTCTTTTCGCTTTTTTTGTCGTGGTTCCTTGCATTTTATCAGAGAATATGTTATATCTAAATAACTGAAAACGCTTACAGATATTGCTTCAAATTACTCAAGAAATCCGTGGTTTCTTAAGTTTTAAGAAAAACCACCCTAATATATAAAGTTAAAGGAGGAGAATGACTGTTATAAGGCGACGGCCCTTATGGGTACGGTTTGTAGGCATTTTTGTCACGATTTGTTTTTTTTTCATGCAATTGGGCGTAGGTCGGCTGGGCGCTCAGGAAATACCCCTTCCTTACCAGATAACATCACCGGATAACGTGAATTTACCTTTAGAGGAGGCGGTGTCTTCACTAAAAGTAATAAACGACACCCTTCATTATTTTCAAACAATAGAAGACTTCCAGGAAAACTTTTCAACTAATGAAGGTATCGACCAAAGTTTAGTAGACAAATTAACCGAAATACAAAATGTCCCATCAATTACAGCCGCCGCGATTCATCTTACCGATGGCAATATCCAAATTCTAGAGAACGGGCAAACACAGCGGATAATAAAGGCTGATGGTACAGTAGTTACCTATCAGGATAACCTTATAAAAACAATAACGTCCCCCAAAAATCCCACACAAGTTTTTTCTTATCAGAAAAACAGCTATGGCCATATCACAAAAATAACAATTACAGAAGGAAACACAAAAAAAGAATATTCTCCTGACGGGAAAATCGAAAAATCATATATTCCAACGGAATAACCGCTGAATTTAAAGATAACACAACACATATACAAACCCGCGATTCGCGATATATCTTTTGCCAAACTCAGCCGGATTCATACCAAATATATCAGTACCGTTTTTTGAAAGGCGAAGTTTACGTTTACGTAAACAAAGAGATTTTTTACATAAAACGGGCCAATGGAACGCGTTTTGAAAAATGCGTAAGCAAAGACGGCCGTATAGAAAAAGCGGACATAATAATTCCCCGATATCCTGTAGACCTAAGATATTCCTACACTAGAGATATACATACCGGCAACATAACAATTTCAGATTACCAAAGGAAATTAACCTTTACGTCTAACTTAAAGCTTTTGGAAATAGACGATGTTTACGGCAGAAGAATACAAGAAATTTATCATAAAGGTAAATTTGCCGGACTTAGAATTATCTATCCCAGAGGTACAACTAAAGAATATTGGCAATGTCCCTGGAAGAAAAAAAAGAGGAGTTTTTTTGGACATCTGGTAAACGCGAGAAACTATTACAAAGAATGGCGGAAGTACCAAGAATATAGACGTTACTGGAAGCGATATGAAGGCAAAGCTCTGTCAGATATAGATATAAACTTTTTTAAAGAACGAAACTTCGCGGCCGAATCAGCATCTATAGAAAAAACGTATTTGCAAGATATAGCGGAACAAATATCAATTGCCGTGTTAACGGCGGCGGATTGGCGGAATCAGGATATAGAAAAAATCATAAAAAAAGGCGGCGCGCAAATCAACGCGGTAGAATTTGACGGGCAAGGAAAAATCATATCAGCCCAAATCGTATATCCCGACGCGAGTGTCGGGACTTACCAAAATTACAAACTCACAAAGTACGTATTGCCTTCGGGAGAAGAATATTTGTGTAGTTACGATAAAGACGGCGGATTAATAGTCACACAGGATGAAACCATACAAAAAGCGAAGCAAATAAAAGCCGACATTACCCGGATACTGAACGGCATGAACAAGCAATTCTCCTACGCGGATTTAACCGGCCAAAAAGAAAGCGCGCTAGTGTTAACAGATTCCCAATACCTAACCGAAGAAGAAAAGGCGCTAGAGCTCGCGAAGATAGAAGAAAAATTCAACGAGGTTCATTTAGAACAGATACAGATGGTGGAAATAGCAATTACTAATATTTTGATCGACGCGAAAAAAACATACGCTCAACTAATTCAGGAAAAAGATGAGTTAGAAACTCAAATAACTGATTACTTATCAAACGAAGAACAATCAACGTACTTATCTCAAGTAACATCTAAACACACTACAGTAACCGCGTTGCGTAAAGAGAAAGCGGAAAACATAAAAACATCCATCGTGTCATTGCTGGAAGAAATGACCAAAGACCTAAAGTACGGTGAACTTCTGGCAAAAAAAGAATCCGCGGAAACGGCAGCCGCCTCATCATATTTAGAGACAGAAGAACAGCAAACCGCCCAATCTCAAATAAACCAAAAATTCATAACTATCCGCGTCCAACAAACAGCAATAATTGAAAGCGCCATAGAACTAAGCCTGACAGACAGCGCCAAAACCTACGCGCAATTGCAGGAAGAAAAAGACTATCTTGATCAGCGGATAAAAGACTACCTGCCGCAAGATAAACAAGCGGACTATCTAACACAAGTATTCGATAAACACGAAACAGTAATCGCCCATCGCCAACAAAATGCCGATAACGTAACAGCGAGTATTACTCAAATACTGGACAGCATGGGAAAAGAGCAAACGTATGTAGACTTAACTCACAAAAAAGAGTCGGCCCAAAACCTAATAAACTCCCCATATTTAGAAACTGACGTAAAAACCGCTCAACAGAAAAAGATAACCGACAGATTTGATGTTGTTCATGCTCAACAAATAGAAGTAGTTGCTGAAGAAATAACCAATAGATTAAATGACGCGGCTAAAACGTATACACAGCTATACGATGAATACAGTAACTTACAGATAATAATAAACTATCTTTTATCACCTAGTGAAAAATCGGCAAAACATAATGAAATTACCCAGAAATTTTCAGATACCCACCAACTTCAAATAACCATGATTGATACTGCTGTGGAAGAAGGGTTAACTGATAATACAAAAACATACACTCAAATACTACAAGAAAAAGAAGATTTAGACGAGATAGTAAAAACTTATTTGTCTGAACAAGAACAGCCTAGTCGCCTGACAGCGATAGCCGTTAAATACAACGAACTTCTGGAGTCAAAACAACAAACCGCCGAAGAAATTAAAAATAGCATCACGCGAACGCTGGAAGGAATAAATACCGGTACAACATACACTGTTTTAGAACAAAGGATAACTAACCTGCGGACGTTAGTATCAGATACTCCTTATTTAACCGCGGAAGAAAAAACAATAGAAGAAGAGAAAATTACCGCGAAATTCGAATCAATTCATGTCGCGCGAATTCAGATGGTAGAAGCCGCTATCACAGCAAACCTTATAGACAGTACAAAACCCTACGCCGAAATAGATCAGGAAAAAGACGAATTGCAAACACAAATAAAAACTTACCTTGCGGCAAATGAACAGGCCGGCTATTTAACGCGAGTATCAGAAAAACACACAACCGTAACAACACAACGAAAACAAAAGTCAGATGAAGTGAAATCTAGCATTGATGAAATACTGAATGCAATGACAAAGGATCTAAGCTATAGCGTTCTTATCGATAAAAAAACCGAAGCCCAAACATTAACCGCGTCTGTTTATTTGGAAACCGGAGAAAAACAAGCCGAACAAACAAAAATAACCGATAAATTTAATGTTGTACATGCTCGGCAAATAACAGATGTTGACACAGCGATAACAAACGGGCTAAACGATGACACGGTTAAATACGTCTCTCTTTTGACAGAAAAAGAGAATATACTAAATCAGATAATAAGCTTTTTAGCGCCGGAAGAAAAACAAGCCCGAATAGATACCATAGTAACTAAATTTAACGCGACCCATCAAAAACAGATAGACAGCGTTGTTGTCTCAATCGCGGATAAATTAAACGACGCGGAAAAAACATATGCTGAGATTGCGCAACAAAAGAGCGAGTTGGAAACTCAAATAATCGATTACTTATCAAACGAAGAACAACCTGATTATCTGGCGCGAGTAACCTCTAAATACAACACGGTAACCGCGTCGCGGCAAGAACAGGCGCAAAACATAAAGACATCCATTGCTTCATTGTTAGAAGAACTGACAAAAGGCCTAAAATATGGTGATCTCCTAGCGAAAAAGGAATCCGCTGATACTTTAGCTGTTTCACCATATTTAGAAACAGAAGAACAGCAAACCGCCCAATCTCAAATAAACCAAAAATTCGCGGCTGTTTGTGTGGAACAAACAGCGATAATTGAAAGCGCCATAGAATTAAGCTTAACAGATAGCGCCAAACCCTACGCGCAGTTAGAAGAAGAAAAACAATATCTAGAAACTAGAATAAAAAACTACCTGCCGCAAGGCCAACAATCAAGTTATCTGACGCAAGTATCAGACAAATACAAAACAGTAACCGCCCAGCGCGCGCAAAAAGCAGCTGAGATAAAAGACACCATAAACCAAACTTTAGAAGGCATGACAGTTATATTAAAACACAACGAGCTGCTTGATAGAAAACAAACAGCCCTGACTTTAGCGGAATCTTTCTACTTAGAGAATAGCGAAAAAGAAACTGAAACACAAAAAATAAACAACAAATATACCTCGATTTATTCCGATCAAATCGCGGAAGTCGAAACTATGATTGCCGGTAAATTAAATAAAGCTGATATCAAATACGAAGAAATACTTCAAGAAAAGAACGATTTAGAAGAACAGGTAACTGACTATATCGCGCCGGATGGACAAGCGGAATACTTAACGCGAATCGCGGATAAATTTAAGACCGTAAAAGACGCTCACCAAACTTTGGCCTCAAATACGATACAAACGATTACAAACAATATTCATTTACAACTAACCGCTGATATATCCACGGAAGAATTAACCCAAAACAAAGAATCACTGATTACACAGGTAAACACCGCGTCTTTTTTAGCTGATACCCAAAGCCAATTATTGCTGGATAAAATTAATCGGATATGTCAGTTCCTAAGCGCGATACCGGTAATAAACTCACCTGGTGAAACTGTAAGACAAAACAAAGTAACATTGACATGGCCGGGAGTTGCCGACGCTGTTACCTATGATATAGAAGTAAAAGCCGGTACTGAGTTAATACTATCTGAAACAACCAGTAACACTGAATATCTAATAGAGGATTTAACTGACACAACAACCTACAGCGTGCGGATTCGCGCTAAAACTGAAACAATCTCAGGGAAATGGAGTAATCCGTTAGTGTTTGTTACGGATTTTACATCAAGAAAAGAATTTATCGACGGCTCTTACACAGAATATTTTATTGACGAAGAGTCATCGTCAACGCATTACATACAATACTATTCAACCGGCGATTTTAAATATTTTGATACAGATGACACGCTGGTTTATGAATATATTGCCCAAACCCATGACTTAATAAACCATTTAGATGAAGCGCCGCGAGAAAACGTCCCAACAATGTCTTTAACAACCGTGGAAGGCGTAACCTTACACTACAAAAACGAAACCCTTCTTTGGACTCAGACCTCCGAGGGTACGCGAATAAAACACATAGAGTTAGATGATGAAGGCAATCTTGACACAGGAGTAATCCAAGACGATAAAAACACGGTATCAGTAATTATTAAAGGAGATTTAATTCAAGTCAAAACTCCTCAGGGAGTTATTAAGCGGTATAAAAATAACCGCCTAGATACCGAACAGGTACAAGAAGAATTGATAGAATACTCCTATGAAGAAGATGCCGATAAAAACATTATTAAAACAAGCGTTATCAGTGACGCGAAAACATTAGAGTATGATTCTTCTCATAGACTAGAAAAAATATCTCATTCCGACAGCGGGTCAATTGAGTTTGACGAAGGGTTATTAATAAAACTTAGAACTTCTGACGGAAGGATTTATGAGTACAACAAGTTTTCGTTAGGTTTTTTCTAT
>JAHISK010000092.1 GCA_018818105.1 Candidatus Omnitrophota bacterium
CTAATTCTTTTCGTGCCAGTTTGCTCAGCGTTTCTGTACCCATATGTTACCTCCAATTTTAGTAACATTATACTGAGGCAACAACCTATGTCCAGTAACAAAAACTATGAGTCAATGCGATGGGAAATAATAATTGACGCCAATCAGAGGAGAGAAGGAAAAAAAAATAGTGTTAACAATAGGATAGAAATTATTTTTTTTCATTTTATTTCCTCACATAACGGGGAAATCACCTGCTTTTTCCCAGAGCGAAGCGGCGGGAAAAAGTCAGGTGTATTGTTTTGTTAGAAATTGATTATCGACCATTTATCCAAATTTCAGATTCGCTTAAATCGATATAGTCATTCCATGCTATTGCATATCCGCCGCATTCAATATGAGCGTTTTTAAACAAAGCACGGTCTTTAAGCGCAGTGAAGGGTTCTTCTTTCAGAAGGGGGGTGCAGTCGTAGATTTTTTTAGTATTTTCTTCAAAAATAACTTCAAGGCAGTTATTGTCCAGTATTTTTACTGATTTAATTTTTGGATATGTTATCATGGTATTATTCTAGTCCAGGTAATTGGATAAATTTTTGCGTTTTCCACATGTCTTTTAATTCTTTTTGATATTTTTTTGCCCATTCGAGGATTAATTTTTTCGCCCTGCCGGGAAGATCGCCTTCCATGATTTCGAGAGTATCAACGTTGAAAATACCGTTGAATTCACCATAAATCGCGTGAAAATGAGCGATGCCGTGCTCCTTGAAATACATTTTTATTATTATTCCATAAAATCTTGCGATGACTGGCATATTTTTACCTCCACGAATAATTATACCATATTTTGTCAGAACTTTCCGGTTTTTTATTTTTGGACGTTCCAACCTAGCTAAAGTCCGTTGAATTTACTTAGAATTCCTATTTTTTATTTCCGATACCCATCTTCGCCAATCAGTAGGGAAGTAGATGATTTTTCCATCAGTGTTATTTCTTAGGGTTGACGATTTTGCATTGTAGGCTGTTTTAAATAACTTTTCTTCTTTCAGAAACCTTAATCTTACGTGTAAACCAGCTAATTTTGTTATTGCCACAGAGTAAGCGCCCGTTAGAAATATAAAAATAATTCCCCTTGCAAAGCCAGCTTTAACAAAAACAAAAAGCGTTGATATTATTAACAGATAGGTGAAAAGATTACAGGTTTTACCTATTTGTGATGTGTTGGACCAAAAATTATTTATGTGATTTCTATTTACTCCAATAGTGACAGCTTGGCTCTTTACTATATCTGCCAGTTTTTTAAATTCATATGTTTTTCAATTATTTTTTTCTAACGTTTGAGCTCAGCGGTTTTGCCGCAGGCAAAATCCGCTGGAGCGAATTGTTAGATTTTTAATTTGTTTTTTCAGCAAGATGACCAGCGATGAATTTATGTAGTATGCTAGAAATAAATGTCTGATATGGCAAACCTTCTTCAACGGCTTTTCTTTGTATGTGGATAAGGTCTCGCTCTGAAATGCGGATATTTATGCGTTTATTTTTTTGTAATGTAGCTTTGGCATATTCGCGATATCTTTTTATTTCCTTTTTCACATTTGGCACAGAGGAAAAATTACCCTTTTCATAAACATTCAAAATTTCTTTTTCTTCTTTGTTTAATTTCATCTTTATCCCCCTTTTAAGTATTTTTTTGTAGCCTTTCGGCTAGGTATAATAGTTTTCAGATGAATTATTTCATTTTCTTCAATAAATGGGACTAAATACGCATAATTATCTATATTAACGATAAACATTCGCTGATTAGGGTATTTAGTTGAATTAGGATGAGATATTACATCAAGGATGAAATCATTAGCGATGTAGAATACTATTTCTTCAAAGGAAATATTCCTGCTAGATTTTAATATTTCATTTTTATTGCCGTCCCATTCAAATAATCTCATATATACCTAAAATATACCATATCGTGTGCCTTTTGTCAACAAAGTCATTTCAAATCCTTATGTATTATTTTTTAATCTAACGCCCGAAATGAGCGGTTTTTGGAGCCCCGAAACTTCGGGGCTCCAAAAACCGCTCGATTAAGTTGTTAGCCAATTTCATTCCTCGTCATTATCGTATCCAACATCATGTTTCACATAATTGAATTCTATTTTGCTTTGCCGAACAATCTCATTTATGATTTTAACAAGGTACCCTTGAATTACACCTGTTCTGAATCGTTCTTGCAGTATTGGTATGTTGATAACTTCTTCAATGCATGCCATATACTTTTTTACAATAGCTCTGACAGAATATTGGCGTTCCGCACCTTCACGTAGTTTCTTGAGAAGCGCTTCAGGTGGTTCAGTAGATTTTATAACAAATGTTATCGGATACCGCTCGATCTTGTCTATATCCAGAAAGTATTTTCGTACATCAAGCGTCTCTGTGACTTGAAAAAACCTCCCCAGTGGCGTCATAACAAAATCAATACCACCGTCATTGGCATTTGTACGTCCTGTCTTATAAAGAATCAAAGGTGATTTTTCAAGATTATCCAACTGGAAACCGAAATAGACCGTCTGATCGTGATAGAAGTATTTCAGAATAGCATAACTGACGATCTCGAATATGCGAGCATCCACATTGGGAGCCAATAGGCCAAGGACGAAACATTCTACCGTGTCGCTCTTCCGTTTAGATATGTTGCGCAATTGTTCGCAAGTTTTAATAAAGCTGGCAAAAGACGCTTTTTTAGTCTTAGCATATGCGTTTATGATCTCGATTATTGCTTGGGCAATGTCGAATGTCTTCTTTCCAAGTGAAAGTGAGATTAGCTTGCGATTGATCCAGTACCTTCGAGTTTCAACAACTCTTAGAATTGGTTGAGCGTCTACCTGCGGAAAGAACTTACGGAATTCCCCATTCAATCGGTCATTTAATCCGTGGTTCTGTAATTTGCTTCCAAAAGGTAACTCACGTTGCCTTTTGAAAAGTTTCGAGAATTGTGCGCCCTCATATTTCGAGTAATCGCCTTTCTTATGAAAGTCATGTGCTATATAGTCTTCTACCAACACATAAATTGCGTAGAGATTAGCAAAGCTACTTCTTGCCTTTGAACCACGTGTGGCTGAAACTGTCTTGAGATTAATGTACTGAAGAAGAGGACTTTTTTCAAACATATCTTGTGCCAAATTACCAAAGTGCCGCCTCAGAATATCCAATATTAGCGGTGTGAAGTCGTGTTCCATTGTATGTGCCTCTAAAAGATTGCTAATTGTTGTTGTGTTGGCGATTCCTTTTTTTCGTAAGACTTGGATTCACGGCACAATGCCTCGCCATTATATTTTTCCTGAATTGATAGACGACGAATTCCAATCTTAACATACTCCTCCTCGATTTCAATACCAATGGAATTACGCCCAAATGATTGTGCTACTGATGAAGTAGTGAATGTGCCAGAAAACGGATCTAAGACAAGGTCTCCAGGGTTTGAGCTTGCCATAATGATTCTGTTTAAAAGAGCCGTTGGTTTTTGCGTAGGATGATTTTCGTATTCGTCCATCCGATATCGAACTCGATTGATGTTCCACACGTTTCCCGGAACCTTTTTATTGTTGTACAAAGTCGGAACTGTTTTTCGGTAATCAATTAGTTTACGAGTTGCTCCGGTACGCGCTTCGACAAGGATGTCATTTGTGTTGAAGGTGTAGTTATTCCTATCCTTAACACAAAATAGGATTGGTTCATAAAGAGAGCCAAAGTAATTGCGGGCCTGCACGCCGGAACTATCATATGCCCATACTATGCGTGACAGAATTGTCAGTCGTTGGCGCAGAAAGATATCGAAGAAAGGCATATTTTGAGTTGCGGTCATCACGTAAAGGCTTCCATTGGACTTAAGCTTCGCAATACAGAGTTCAAGCCATTGGTAACACCATGAGAGATATGCTTCGTCGGAGATCCAGTGATCCTTTCTTCCGTTGAAATTCTTGCCAATGTTGTAGGGGGGGTCTGCAAAAATTAAGTTGACAGAACCGTCAGGAATTTTGGCGTTAAGCGCTTCAATGGCCTCTCCCCATATGATTGAGTGTCCGTTTTTTTCGAAAATCTTCATAATAATATTGTATCAGAATTATGTTCTATTGACTACTAATTTGTCCAGCTAATATCTGTATTTTTGTATTAAACCTGTTATGGCTGGTTGCTACTCTTATAATATGTTTGATTATTTTATGGCTAACGTTCGAAATGAGCGGTTTTTGGAGCCCCGAAACTTCGGGGCGGAAAAAATCCGCTTGATTAAGTTGTTAGATGTTTTTTATTTATAAATCAATACTTCAATCAACATCCCTTTTTCTTCTTTCTACTTTTGAATCATTGTTATTTTAGTTTACTCTTACATTTTGGACATATTGAGGGAATACCCAGCTGTGTTACCAAACCTAACCTAAATCTGCAATGCGGGCATTTAAGAGATATTTGAAAATAAATACCATAAAAAATATCAGCACCAAGAATTATCATTAACGGCCACATATCTTTTTCTTTAATTCCCAAAATAAATTTCAATAAAAACGCAACCAGAAGAAGAAAAATAAATAAACAGAAACTAATTATTGATTTCTTACTCTGATTCAAAAGTTTTGTATGCTGGATTCCGTTTATCTGGTTTTCCATAATTTTTTGTCATCCTTTTTTCTTAATAGATCCCATCTAACACAAAAATCAGCGGTTTTGCCGCAGGCAAAATCCGCTGGATTGTCTTGTTATGAGATTTTATTTAATGCTATTTTCAATTCTTTTATTAATTTTTCTGTCCACTTGTAGTCAGAACTAGTGTAGAAAGTTATTTGCC
>JAHISK010000093.1 GCA_018818105.1 Candidatus Omnitrophota bacterium
CGGTCAGTGTTGGGATTGCCTCGTTTCCTCAGAATACGATATATTCTGATGTGTTGATGGAGGTCGCGGATAAAGCTCTTTATAAGGCAAAAGTTTCGGGAAGAAATAAAACTAGTTGGTTTTAATGTCAGCAAACCCTCTTGTTATAAAAACGAATGGTAAAAAATAAAAAAAATTTGAAAGAAAAAACCGTTTTCAATCGTCTATTATATAAGGGGACAAAAAAAGAGATTTTATAAAAATAGTAATTTTTGAAAAAGATTGGGTGATTATGGAATATTACGCGCATAGTTTGGAAGAAAAATCTGTTTCTAAGTGGCAAAATATTGAGGATCATTTGACCAATGTCGCGGTATTATCAAAGCAATTCGCGGAATCTTTCGGTGCGGGTGATTGGGCTTATTTAGCCGGATTATGGCATGATGTTGGAAAGTATTCTCAAGCTTTTCAGGCATATTTGCGTAGAGCTAATGAAATCAATGATGAGATATCAAATTTTTTTAAAGGGAGAGTAGATCATTCTACTTTTGGGGCACGGTATGTGTATAATTGTTCAAATCAATCAGGTAAGTTAATGGCTTATATTTTAGCCGGACATCATTCCGGTTTAATGGATTGGCAACAGGATGCGTTTCATGGATTAAGATATCGAATTGAAGATAAGTTAATAGAAAGTATTGATTATGTTGTTGAGAAAAAAGTTTTACCTGAAAAACTTCCGTTTAAGTATAATAATAAAAGGTTTGGTTTTCAACTACAGTTTTTTATCCGTATGCTTTTTTCCTGTCTTGTAGACGCGGACTTTCTTGATACGGAAAAATTTATGAATCCGGAACAATATAAAATTAGAATTGGGTCTTTTGATTTGTGTGATTTGTATGACATTTTTTGGAAGAAGTTTGATGAATTACGAAATTCCGCAAAGGATTCTCATGTTAATAAAATCAGAGAAGATATTCTTGTTCAATGTTTATCCGCGTCGGAATTATCTCCGGGTACGTTTTCTTTAACGGTTCCGACAGGTGGGGGGAAAACTTTATCTTCCTTAGCCTTTGCTTTAAAACACGCGCTTAAATATAATAAGCGGCGGATTATTTATGTGGTACCTTTTACAAGCATTATTGAACAAACCGCAAAAATATTTCGTGATATGATGGGGGATGAAGCGGTATTGGAGCACCATTGTAATTTTATTGCCGACGAAAAAGATTGGAAAACCAAACTTGCTGTTGAAAATTGGGACGCTCCTGTTATTGTTACTACTAATGTTCAATTCTTTAATTCATTTTTATCGCGTAAAACTTCGAAGTGCCGAAAATTACATAATGTTGTAAATAGTGTTGTTATTTTTGATGAAGTACAGGCTATCCCTGTTGAAAAGTTGCAGCCGTGTATTGAAATTATTAAGGAACTTGCTTTAAATTATGGAGTATCTAGTGTTCTTTGTTCGGCTACTCAACCGGCTATTAGTCAATCAGATGATTTTAAGAAAGGAATAGAGAATGTGAGAGAAATTATTTCTGACGTAAATAAGTTATTTCAAATATTAAAAAGAACAGATGTGATTTATATTGGCAGGCAAGAGAATGATAAGATTGTTGAAAGAATAAACCAGCAAAATCAAGTACTGTGTGTAGTAAGTACACGAAAACTGGCAAAAGATATTTTTGAACAGATTGGGGATAGCGCTGAGAAATTTCATTTAAGCGCTTTAATGTATCCAGTTCATCGCAGTCGCATATTAGCAGAAATCAAACAGAGATTAAAAGATAGAAAGAACTGTCGAGTTGTTAGTACGCAGGTTATTGAAGCAGGTGTTGATATTGATTTTCCTGTTGTTATTCGAGCGCTTTCCGGAATGGATAGTATCGCGCAGGCTGCTGGCAGATGTAACCGCGAAGGGCTTAGGGATAAAGGAAAAGTGTTTATATTTGAACCAGCAGATGGTATTCCCGCGGGGTATTTTAGACAAACCGCGCAATGCGCGGAAAGATTACTTGATACATTTAAAGGTAGATTATTAGAACCAGAATGTATTGAGGAATACTTTTTAAATTATTATTGGTTAACTCAAAGTAGAATGGATAAAGACGATATTTTAACTATTTGTCAGGGCGCGGTTCGCGGAGATATTCAATTTGAAGAATTAGCTAAATTCCGAATGATTCAAAACGCGACAGAACCTATTGTTATTCCTGTTGAAAGAGAAGTTGTCAACTTGCTTGAGGAACTTCGTTATGTTAAGTGTCCGGCTAAAATATTGAGACAATTACAGCAATATACCGTTCAAGTATATCCAAGTCAATTGAAGGAGTTAATGCCTTATTTAGAAGTTAACGATTATATTAAGATATTGCGCGTAAAATCATTATATGATGAAAAGACTGGTTTAGTAAAAGATGTACCTGAGTATTTGAACGTAGAAGATACTATTTGTTAAAGGAGGTATGGTTTATGAGTTATGGAATTAAATTACGGGTTTGGGGAGACTACGCTTGTTTTTCTAGACCGGAAATGAAAGTGGAGCGTGTGTCTTATGATGTTATGACCCCTTCTGCGGCTAGAGGAATATTAGAGGCGGTTTATTGGAAGTTGGCTATTCGATGGGTTATTGATAGAATACATGTATTAAAACCGATTCGTTTTGAAAATATTAGAAGGAATGAGTTATCAAGTAAAGTAGTAATTAATAAAAAAATTATGGAGAATGGGAATTTGCCTGTTCATCAATTTATCGAAGATGAACGGCAACAGCGTGCGGCAATAGTTCTGAAAAATGTCGAATATGTTATTGAAGCGCATTTCGAGTTTAATGGTAAAGAGGATAATAATATCGGTAAGCATTTAGATATTTTTAACCGTCGGGCAAAGATGGGGCAATGTTTTCATCGTCCATATTTTGGATGTCGTGAATTTGCCGCAAATTTTGAATTGTGTGAACAAGTGTCAAAGTCAGAATTAAACGGAGAGCAGGATTTGGGATATATGCTTTACGATATTGATTTTGATAATAATATGGAAGCTCGGTTTTTTAGGGCTGTGATGAACGATGGAGTTATTGATTGTAGACAGGAGGTTGTATCATGATTATTCAATCACTTGTTTCATTATATGACAGACTGGGAAAAGATGACAAAGTTCCTGCTTTCGGATTTAGTGTGGAAGCTATAGGTTTTTCAATAGTAATTGACCAAGAAGGTAATTTGATTGGAGAACCACAGGATTTAAGGACGCCGATAAAGGCAAATGTGTATGATTATTATCCGTCAATAGTTCCTTATTCCAACAAAGTTAATGTGCGTTCTTCAGGAGGAGCAGCAACTACTCCTAATTTTATTGAGCGGCGACGGCAATTGGATGAGACCCTTTTTTTCTAGAAAAATTAGTATGTCACGGCAAGCTCTATCTTTTGTATATCCATTGCTCTGATACCAGTTCCATTTATGACATAATTGGCGGGAAATATATTTGCGGC
>JAHISK010000094.1 GCA_018818105.1 Candidatus Omnitrophota bacterium
AGGTATCTACCATCAGGACTTTGCGCCATGCCCAGAAATCTTCTTGTGTCAAACTTCACGCTTAAATCACACAACTTTAAATTGTTCTCGACATCGTAGATCCTGATGTAAGAGCTATATAATAAATAATCAGATCGTCATTTTCTTTATAGAAATTAGGAATACGGCCGGCTTCTTTAAAGTTCTGTTTCACGTATAAATTACGCGCGTGCGCGAATTCTTTTTTTGTTGACGTCTCAACTTTTAGTATCGCGCTGTCTCCATTTCCCAGGATGAAATCTTGGCACATCCTAATTAGTTTTCCGCCAATACCTTTGCCCTGACGACCGAGGTCAACAACCAGCCAATAAATATCCCAGGAAAATTCGGTAAGAGGCGTCCTACCGAAAATAATAAACCCTAAAATAATATCGGCTTCTTTGTAATTAAAAACAACATATTCTTTACCGTCGCTTTTTTCATGAACGTTTAATATTTCTATTATAACATCAATTTCAGCGGAAGTAAAAACGCCCACATTCCCAGCAATCTCTAAATATCTATCTCTATTAAATTCACGCATATCTTTGTTTAAAACCAAAAGAAATTATTTTAGAAATAACCTCACTATAACTTAAACCCTCTGCCCGCGCCTGTTTTATAAACCCACTGTCTTTATTAATATCCGGATTAGGGTTGGCGTCTATCACAACCAACTTACCTTCCTTCTCACGAAAATCCACACGAAAATATCCTCGACAAGATAATATCCTGCCGGTCTCTTTTGCTAACCGTATAATTTCTTTTTTAACCTTTCTATCTATCCTTCCTCCTATCTTAGGAAGAATTTCCTTAAACTCTTTACTACTATACTCCCACTTAGCGCGATAAGTTAAAAAGGGAGAAAATTTTTTATATTCTGCGTAATCAATAACCGAAACACCTAACATTTCATAAGGATACTTTCCCATCATGCCCAGAGTATACTCTTTCCCCGATATAAATTCCTCAACTAGCACTCCTTGAGGGAATTGGCGCAATTTGTCCTTAATAACAGCTACCAAATATTCTTTTTTAATTACCAAAGAATCTTTATCTATCCCTAAACTAGCGTCTTCATAACAAGGTTTTATAAATACAGGAAGATTAAAATCATTAACATCAACTTCGCGACTCCGCTTAATAAGTTTTCCCTCAGGGACAGCTACCCCTTCTTTACTTAATACTTCTTTTACTTTAAATTTATCTCTACATATTTTAAGCGTTGCCGAAGCATTGCCCGTAAACAGAATACCTTCTGCCTCTAATATCTTAATAAACTCTATTTCTTTAAAAGAATCATCGCTAAACCCTTCAAATAAATTGAAAACACGGTCAGCGCGGCAATCCGCGACTTTATTAAGAACTCTTTTTTTTGATACAAAATCTTTTTTTTCAATAAACACCTTCTTAACCGTGTAGCCTAACCCTACCAACGTTTGTTCTACCGACTGAGAGCAGCGCTCTACCTCAATAACATCCTGACGACAACAATCTTCTTTTCCAATAGCAATAATAATATTATTAATCGCCATATTTTTCGCTTTTGTTCCAACCCGGCATTGTAGAATCACCAATGCGAGTTGGAACATCCCCTTATCAATACTTCATCGATAATTTTTTTGGGTTAAACTTAATGCCATACCTGCTAAACGATTCAGATAGAAACAACCTGATTAACTGAGAATATTTGTTGCCGGCAAGCGACCATAATATAGGTAAGTCGCTGTACCGGGGAGAAAGACCCGGTATAGGGTTAATATCAATTACTTTAGGTATATTTTTACTGTCCATTCGAAAATCTACGCGAGCGATATCTCTTAACTCTAAACTTGAAAAAATCTTTAAAGCTAACGACTCAATCCACGCCTGGGTGACCGAAGCGATACTACTTTGAGGCAAGTACTTAACTTTTTTCTCCCAGTCACGTTTAATCTCAATAGAATAAATAAAATTATTTACCGTCATATCAACCGGGACTATTTTCATCATTCCTAAAATCCGGGGAAACTGATTGCCAATAACTCCTACAGTAATTTCATCTTTTTCTAAAAACTCTTCAACAACTGCGGCTTGTTTATACTCATTAATAACTCTTCTGACACCAGCGTACAAAGTATCATAATTTTTAACTACTGACGTTAAAAAGATTCCTTTTGACGACCCTTCCCACCGCGGTTTGATAATCCACCGCGGCGCCGATTTAAAAATATTGCGCAGCAATTTAACTTCAGTTTCTTTGCTTATCAAAAACTGTTCCGGAACAGGAATACGAGCGGCTTTTAACAGTTTGTACGCGAAATGCTTATCAAGCACAGCGGCAAGAGATAATCCGTCTGACCCACTATATGGGATACCTAAGCTTTCTAATATAACAGGTATCTGTGATTCTCGATTTCTACCGATGCCTACACCTTCAGCTATATTTAACACAAAATCTGGGCGGTGTTCTACTATTCGTTTTAGAAATGAAGAATCATATTCTAATAGGTTAACCTGATAGCCAAACTGCTCTATTTGATTTTTAAGCGCGTCTATGGTAGCAAACTCATCATACTCCTCATAAGCGTCAGAAATAACGCCCTGGGGTTTTAAATTGTACACTATCGCTATAGTCGAAATACTGTCCTGTTGCATCTATTTTTAAATTTTTAGCTTTTGTATTCGAATACTTCATCAGTATAACTGCGTAGAACCGCGCCCCGCGGAGTTAAAGAAACCAAATAATTAGGCTGTAAGGGAACTTTGCCTTTCCCCTTAACTCCATCAACAATAAACGTCGGCACGCACATGCCGCTGGTATACCCTCTCATCTCTTTTATGATTTCAATGCCCCGCGATACCGGCGTCCTGAAATGGTTTGTACCCACCACCTGATCACACTGAAACAAATAATACGGACGCACGCGAATACTTTGAAGTTTTCGGCATAATTTAATCATACTTTGTGGAGAATCGTTAACCCCTTTTAATAACACTGACTGATTACTCACCGGAATACCGCAACGGATAAGCTTAGCGCAGGCATCTGCGGACTCCTTGGTTATCTCGTTAACATGATTGAACTGAACATTTATCCAAAGGTTACTATACTTCTTTAATATAACGCATAAATTCCTATCCACTCTTTGCGGGATTACCACCGGCGCCCTGCTGCCTATACGTATTACCTCAATATTATCAATTGACGCTACCAAAGATAAAATATAATCCAGCCGTTCTGTCGATAAAATCAAGGGATCGCCGCCGGAAATAATAACCTCTCTAATTTGTTTATTAGCTTTTATATAATCCAGCGCCGCTTTAATATCGTCTAGGCTGGGATCTACTTTATCTTTACCCCATAACCGTTTTCTCGTGCAATGACGGCAATACATAAAACAGCGCCCAGTAACAATCAATAATACTCTGTCGGGATAACGATGTACTAAACAAGGCACCGGCGACATTGCCACCTCAGTTAAAGGATCTATCTCTTCATTACTCCCTTGTGTTAATTCATCAAATGAAGGAACACACTGCTTTCTCACAGGGTCATTACCATCAGAAAAATCTTTTATTAAGGATAAATAATAATTAGTTATTCGCATAGGATAAATTTCTTCTACTTGTTTCAATTTATTTTTTTCATCATCGGCAAAGGGCATAAATTTAGAAAGGTCTTCGATATTTTTAATCGAATTTTTGTACTGGGTAATCCACTTTAAGCCTGAACCAGAAGACCCCAGCTGACAAGACGCGGATGAATGGTCTGTGGCTCGCGATTCAGAAGTGAAATCTGAAATAAAAGATGCCCTAGGCGTACACTCAAAAAGATTCCCCTCTGACCGATTATTTTTAACACAAATACTGCCAGGCTCGTCATCCACAGAAAGAAAACACTCTCGCGACTTTTCCATTACAATGCCTCCTTTTCAAAAAAAACGCCTTGCCATTTTAAAATGGCAAGGCGTTTAAACATATTTATAAAATATGAGAAATCCTTACGGCTAATATTCATAACATTTATCTCTACCGATATAAGGTAAAAGAATAACAACAAAAAAATTCATTTTTGATATTTTTTTATAACTAATCATAACTTCTTTTCATTTTAACCCGCAATCAATATTAATACCACAATATTTTTTTTTGTCAATCGCTATAGCTACCGTGTCTGTGTCAAAAAAATATTTAAGTTACTCATACCTCAACGCTTCAATAGGATTAAGCTTAGAAGCTTTGCGCGCCGGCCATAGGCCAAAGACTATTCCCACGGCAATAGAAAATACCGTTGCCATAATTACCGATGACGCTAAAACTTTTGTCGTCCACCCCGCGAATAGGGACAAAAGAAAAGCGGTTAATACGCCAAAAATAACCCCCATTATCCCTCCGCTGAAAGTCATGACTACCGATTCAATAAGAAACTGTTTCATTATATCGGCTTTACGCGCGCCAATCGCTTTACGTAACCCTATCTCACGCGTGCGTTCTGTTACCGACACAAGCATAATATTCATTATTCCAATGCCGCCGACCAACAAAGAAATAGCCGCGATTGCCCCTAACAGCCAAGTCATTGTTTTTGTCGTACTTTCCAAGGTTTCCTGAATTTCGGCCATATTGCGAATCTCAAAAGAATCTTCGTTATCTTTATTAAGACGATGCTGGTTTATCACTAACAGCTCTACCACATTCTGAGCTTCATCCATTAAACCGCTATCTCTTACCTCAACATCTATAGAATCAACATAGTCTTTGCCTAACAATCGATACATTGCCGTAGTAATGGGAATAACAATCAAATCGTCCTGGTCACGCCAACCGGTAGCTCCTTTCTGCGGCAACACCCCGATTACTGAAAAATTCACACGGTTTACTTTAATTGTAGCACCAACAGGATTGATATTACCAAAGAGTTCTCTTACTACAGTAGCTCCTAATACAACTGATTTTTGACGCATACGTAACTCTTCTTCAGTAAAAAATCTTCCAATAATAGGCACTGCCGCTCTCATTTGAGGATACTGAGAACCAGTTCCCTGCACCTGGGTGTTCCAATTTTTATTACCGCAAACAACCTGAACTCTTCCTGAAACAGAAGGCGAAACACTTTTTACCTGCGGCAGTTTAGCTATTTCCTGAGCGTCTTTTAACGTAAACCGGGTAACCGCTCCCGCCTCCAATGCCACGCCGTGCATACGATGAGACCCCGGCCGCACGGTTAAAAGATTTGACCCCAGCGAAGCTAATCTCTGAGAAATAGATTCTTTAGCGCCCTGACCTAAAGCAAGCATCGCCACAACCGCTGCTACGCCGATAAATATCCCTAACACAGAAAGAAACGACCTCATTTTATGAGATACGATAGCGTTGTACGCCTGACGTAGGTGTTCAACAAACTCAATTTTATCTAACACATGATGCTCTTGACTAAAAATACTATCAATCGAAATTTGCTGCTCCCTATCGCCTTTAGTAAACGACTCTCTTTTCTTTTCATCAGATATAATTTTACCGTCACGCATATAAATAACTCTATCGGCATACTCAGCTATTTCTTCTTCATGAGTAACCATAATGATTGTTTTTCCTTTACGGTTTAACTCTAACAAAATTTCCATAATTTCTTTTTCGCTCTTTGTATCAAGATTACCGGTAGGTTCATCAGCTAAAATAATTTTTGGTTCGTTCACTAACGCCCGGGCAATAGCTACCCGCTGCTGCTCACCGCCGGATAACTCATTAGGCTTATGGTAAGCCCGTTGCAAAAGATTAACCTCTTTAATTTTATCTAAAGCTTTTTCTTTTAAATGTCTTTTACCGGCGTATATTAATGGAAGTTCGGCGTTTTCTACAGCAGACACACGAGGAAGTAGGTGAAACTGCTGAAAAACAAATCCGGCAATACGATTTCTTAACCCGGACAACTCATCATCAGTTAAACACGCGATATCTTTATTCCATAAAGTATACGACCCCCAATCCGGTCGATCTAAGAACCCTAATACATGAAGAAGAGTGGACTTCCCACTACCGGAAGGTCCCATGATAGAAATAAACTCGCCCGGCTCAACTTTTAAGGTCACACCGCGCAGCGCCTGCACGCCAACGTTGCCCATTTGGTAGTTTTTTTTAATATCTTTTATTTCAATCATAATTATTAAAAAGAAGTAAGATGAAAAATATGAGAAGTAAGATGTAAGAAATAAGAAGTAAGAAAGACGATACAGAGAAAATTAAAAATATCCGAATATAAAAATATTTTTCATTTCATCTCATCTTATCTTATCTTACCTTATCTTACTTCTTACCTCTTACTTCTTACCTCTTACCTCTTCCCCCTTACCCCTTACCCCTTACTTCTTACTTCTCTCCCTCCCAAACGGCATAAAGGGGCTACTTGTCTGCCTTCCGCCACCATTTGAAAGAGAGTAGTTTTTTACTTTAATAATTACTTTATCGCCAGACTCAACGCCTGAAATAACTTCAGCGTTTCTATTATCAGAAATACCAATTTCAACTTTCTGATTCACAGTTCTTTGCTCACCATTCCTTTTAACAACAACAAATTTTCCACCTTCATCTTCATTAACCGCTTCTATTGGTAAAACTAAAACATTTTCTTTTCCCTCCTCAACGATATCAACATTAGCGCTCATTCCAGACCGAAAAACATCAGGGATTTTAGATGGTACCACATCTACCTCATATATAGTTACGTTATTCACAATAGTTGACTCATAAGATACATGATCAATTGTTCCTTTTACTTTAATATGAGGATACGCGTCTAAACTTATAACCGCTGCCTGCCCCACTTTTACCTTTCCAATATCAGTCTCATCAACCTGAGCTTTAACAATAAGACGATCAGATAACACAATAACCGCGTCACTTGAAGTAACTGTCTGTCCCGGTTCAACAGCACGAACAATTACGTCTCCATCAATCGGCGCGATTAACGGCGTAGGTTTATACACATCCTGCCAGCTCAATACCTCCTCTTGCCCTTGGGAAAGAGCGGAGTCAAGAAGCGCGGCGCGTTCAGTTGAACTCATCCAAGCCAAAATCTGACCAGCTTTAACTTTCTGTCCTTCTTTAACTAATATTTCCTCAATCCGTCCATTAATCTGAGGTTTTATTTCCAATCTGTTCTGCGGCTGAACCGTTCCTGTAGTAGAAATAAAATTATAAATATTGCCGTAAACCGGAATTATTTCTTTTAAAATGTATTGGCTTTTATCTTTCTTGAATTTTCCTATTACAAAAAAAATTATAAATACGGCCAATATAATCCCAATAATCTTTTTCCAATTTTTAATCATCCAACACGCCTCCTTTTGCCTGAACCCACTGGGCTTCCGTAATTAAATAATCCGCCTTCGCGTTCAGAAAAACTTTCTTAACGTTAACTAAATCATCTTCAATAATCGTCCAATCATCAAAAGAAATAAGCCCCGTAGAATACTGCGCCTGCGCGATTTTCGCTCTTTGGCGCGCCGCTTCTAAAAACTTCTGTTTAACGCCTACAATATCTACGGCATCCTGCAACCGCGCCCAATTTTCTTCTAAAATTAATAACACACTATCCCTGCCGCTTCGTTCATCGGCCCGGGCTTGAGTAAAGGAAGCGTTTGCTTTAGAAATATCAGCGATGCGGCTGCCTCCTTCAAATATAGGAAAAGAAACTCTACCTCCCACTGACCATTTCTCATTCACCGGCGGCCAATCCGAACCTGTTCTACCCAACGACCCGGTTACGTAAACTTTAGGAAATAAATCCGCTTTAGCCGATTTTAAATCAAACTTTGCCGACTCTTTTTGTTCAATAAGGTCTCTTAAAAAAGGGGTATCTTTAGCTAACTTATCGAAATCGGGTTTTCTTCTGTCTCCCGAATCAACGATAAACTCACCCTTAACTTTAATGGAAGAAAACTTTTCTCGTCCTAACTCTTTTATGAGCTGCCGTTGCTTAACGGAAATATTACGCCGCGCCTGGGCAACTTCAAAATCAGCCTGGGCTAAATTCGCCTGAGCGGTTAACAACGCGCCTTTATGTTCGCGGCCGGCTTCATACCTTAAGTTAACTATCTCCACGTTTTGCTTACGACGCTGGGCAATCCCGCTAGTAATATCTAGAAGAGTCTGTTCTTTCAGCAACTCGGTAAAAGCGGTTTTTAAATTTAGCCGTACGTTAGAAGAAGTTACGTTATAACTATACTGGGCGGCTTTGACATCTTTTGACGCGGCAATTATATCAAAAGGCACTTTAAGCCCATCAAAAACTAACTGCTCCGCTGTAACACTATAAGCGTATGTATCCGGCCTTTCCTTACTGGGCGCGGTACGCGACGTCGACTGACTGAGGGAGCTGCTTACCTGAGGCAGAAGGTTACTTACAGCAATAATTCTATCGTCCTTAACTTTCCGCAGTGATTGTTTTGCCGAAATTAAATCAGGATGATTACTTAAAGCTTCATCAACACAGTCTTCCCACTCAAGCATATTCTGTCCAGCCTCAGCGACCGGCACAGTAAAAAGAAAAAATAAGACAATAATAATTACTTCTACGACCTTCATTATTGTTTATATTATACTAAAAATAGTCTAGTTTCCAATGAAATAATATTTTAGGGCTCTTTCTTAAACAAGTCGCGATAACATATATAACCCTTTGCATTGTAAAGAACTGACGAAAATTTCTTTTATGCTAGTCTGCATGTCCGGATGGAAAAATTTATCAATCTAACAATTATATCTTTTGCTTTGATTATTACGCTTCTTAATTGCCAATACGGTTTTAGGACTCATATGCGAAATAAAAAAACTTTTTTTTATCTCTTTATTCAACCTTTATAAGAAAGAGCCTATTTTAGTTATTGTCATCGGTGAGTAAATTAGGGATGTAGGTGGAGGTCTGACCCTGCTATCATTTTTATAGAAGATTGTTGTAATGGGTGAGTAAACGAGGGATTGCCTCCTAATCCTTTATCAATAAAAAAATAAAAAAGTACTGGCGCCCCCTCTTGTTTTATGATATACCATAATTGATGGGAATTACATGGAAA
>JAHISK010000095.1 GCA_018818105.1 Candidatus Omnitrophota bacterium
TAAAATAGATAAAATATCAAAAGATGTTACTATTAAGAAAATAAATATTAATAGTATTGATGCAGAGTGGATTATTCCGGAACACACTATTGACGGCAAAATATTATTGTACATTCATGGAGGTGGTTTTATCTCAGGTTCATGTAAAACGCATCGTATGCATGTTGCGAAATTTGCAAAAGGCAGTCAGCTGAAGTCATTGTTGTTTGATTACAGATTGGCTCCAGAACACCCTTTTCCAGCTGGGCTTGAAGATTGTGTTTCAGTATATAAATGGTTATTGACTCAAGGTTATAAGCCGGAAGATATTGTGATTGGTGGTGAATCTGCAGGAGGCACATTGACACTATCATTGCTATTAGCATTAAAAGATGAAGGTATTCGTATGCCAAAGGCTGCATTTTCTATTTTACCAGTTACGGATTTAAGATGTTTAGCTGATTCATTTAACTATAATGCTAAGAAAGATATTGCTCCAATGGGGTCTTGGGAGCTTTGGACAAAGTATTATATTGGGAATAATGATCCAACATTGCCCTTGTTATCCCCACAGATGGGAAATTATGAAGAATTACCGCCTATATATATATATGTGTTGGTACACATGAAATTCATTTGGATGATTGTATAGATGTAGCAAGAAGGGCTAAGGAGCATGGCGTGGATGTTATATTAAGAAAGTGGCCAAAGATGGTCCATGCATTTCCAATATTATCCCCTTTGTTTCCAGAAGCTAAACAAGCTATATCAGAAATATGTGGATTTGCGAAACAGCAGTTTGAGTGATTAAATAGGGATACCGAGGCTATCATTTTGGGACGGCCTCTACATCCCCTTTATTTATATTAAAATATAAAGCGTGACCTAAGTGAGATAGGCTTTCTTTAAGTTACGCTAAAAGATTGGTTGTTATAAGAAAAAATTATTATGAAAAAATTATTCACCACCATAATTGCTATTCTTTTTGCGCTAGCCTTTTCAATTGATGCTCGGAGTTCGTCTAATGATTTTTACGCAATAGATCCAAATGCAACATATGATAAAAGTTTTACCAATATAGAAGTTGTAATTGAAATACCCGGATATAAATTAGACCCTCCCCATGCGCTATCTATCTCCATCGGTGAAAAAGAATATAAATATGCTCAAAATATAAACCCAGAAATATTAGAAAAAGCAAATCAATACATAAAAAACAAAAAATTAAATTCAGCTAAAGATTATTCTTTATATGCTGCCAAAGATTTAGGTGATTATGTTCTATTATACTTTCGTGAACCTAACATTATGGATGGTGGTTTTGAACTAATATATTCAAAAGGATTAAACAGTATTATCGGTACTTTTGTAGCAGGATATAAAGGATAAACACTTACGATTAAATAGGGACACCTATTTATATTAATAAGTCGTGACTTGAGAGGCACAGGCTTTCTTTAAGGTACGCTAAAAGACTGTTTTTTAGACAGTAATTCAAAAAGTTGATATTATGAAGCAATTTTTATTTATTATTCTATCTTTATTTATTTTGGTTAGCATTGTAAATGCGCAAGAACAATTTTTTGAAATAAAAAGTTCTGAAGGGAAGACTCTTCAACTACCGGTAACAGATGCAGGTCCAGTACCTTTTGAAAATGAAATAGCAAAAATCGAGATGGCCGGTTTTGGTATTACTTTACAAGATAATAAATTTCTTCTCTATTGGATCTTTGGATTAAAATCAAAAATAGATACAAAGCTAAATTCTGTTCGTGTTTTTGATGTTACACCGGGGAGTGGAACTATTTTATTAGTAGGGGATGATAGTCCTAATTTAGTTAAAAATTATTGGAAAAAGTCTCTTACCCCTAATGAAATTAATAAAGATAATTTCCCCTGGCTTTTTGAAAAGGGTACAACTATAAAATTATTTAAGTTTACTCTTCAATTCAAAGATAAGGAAATAGAATTATATCAATTAGCTTGGTATTCACAGCAAGTGAAGGAAAAATTATTGTATCATATAGATGTACGCTAAAACTTAAGTTTGTTGGACGTGAAAAATGAATAACGA
>JAHISK010000096.1 GCA_018818105.1 Candidatus Omnitrophota bacterium
AAGCGTAATAATCAAAGCAAAAGATATAATTGTTAGATTGATAAAGTTTTCCATCCGGACATCAAGACTTCAAAAAAGAAATTTTCGTCATCTCTTTACAACGCGAAGGGTTATATATGTTATCGCGACTTATTTAAGAAAGAACCTTACAGTGATTGGAAACATTAGCTTTTTTATCGTTGTAATCGGTTTTTAATCTTTGAAATCAATCACTGGTGTAAAATACACCAGTGATATAATGGTAAGCAATATGGAAGGGTTTTGGATAGAACTATTAAAAAATAAAGTTCTTTGGACTGCTATTTTTTGCGCTGTTTTGGCGCAAGGTATAAAAGTTATTTTAGGCCTAATAAAACGGCAGAAATTTAGTTTTTATTGGTTGCTAAGTACGGGAGGTATGCCGTCGGCTCATAGCGCGGCGGTAGTATCGCTGGTAGTTAGTGTCGCTAAGGAGTTAGGCGTGGCGTCTGCTTCTTTTGCTTTTAGCGTTGTGTTTGCTTTTATCACAATGTTTGACGCTCAAACTTGGCGCAGATCTATAGGTGTTCAAGCTAGAATATTAAATAACATGATGGAAGATCTTCAGGAGAAGAAAAAAATAGAAGAGTATAGATTAAAAGAATTAGTGGGGCATACTCCAGTTGAAGTTTTTGTCGGAGGCCTTATTGGGATAATAGTACCTCTTATATTTTTAAGATAATTCCGTAAAAGGAGGGGTTATGAGAAAACTGGTGATAGGTGTTTATATCGGGTTTGCTGTTTTTATTATCATAGGATTAAGTGTAACGATATTTACAAGAGGCAATCGTAAAACAGAATCGGTAACGGTTTCAAGTAAGCAAATTTTAAAGGATGCCCAAGATTCTTTTTTAGCCGGTGATTTAGTAGAGGCAAAGAGGCTTTATAAAGAAGCCATGCCTCAAATTAGTGATTTAAATCAGCTCGATATTGTGAAGAATAAAGTAGAAAATATAAATATGAAAATTATTTTTTCTCAGATACTTGATGATGGCAGCAGTAACTATATCGTTAAACCGAATGACGCGCTGGTAAAGATTGCTAGAAAATTCAACACAACAGTAGACTTGATTAAGAGCTCGAACAATTTGGATTCGGATGTGATAATTCCTGGTCAGGCATTAAAAGTAAATATAGATAAGTTTGCTATCGCCATTGACAAATCTCAGAACATGTTATTTTTAAAAAGAGGTAACGAAATAATAAAAAGATATCTTGTTTCTACCGGGAAAGATAATTCTTCCCCCGTAGGCAGTTTTAAGATTGTAAATAAGTTGGCTCACCCTACTTGGTTTAAAACAGGGGCAGTTATTTCGCCTGATAGTCCGGAGAATATTTTAGGGTCGAGATGGATGGGTTTTGATATAAAAGGATACGGCATACATGGAACAATAGAACCGGAAAAAATGGGAGAGCAGGTAACTTTAGGCTGCATAAGAATGAAGAATGAAGAAGTAGAAGAATTATTTGCGGTAATTCCGACAGGAACAGAAGTAGATATTGTGGATTGAGGATAGGGGTAAGCCAGATTCCTTAATCTAAAATATATAGCCGGTCCCGATGAAGCGTATGCGAAATCGGGGAAGTAAGAATAAAGGGGACCATAAAATGATGCCCGGATGGGATTTTGAAAAGCCAATTATAGAATTACAGAATAAGATTGAAGAATTAAAGGAGTTTTCTGTTGATAAGGACGTTGATCTTTCTAAGGAGATCCGCAATTTAGAGAAGAAGCTTAAAAGTCTTAAACAGGAAGTTTATAGTAAACTGACTCCTTGGCAGAAAGTTCAGATTTCTCGGCATGTTAATAGACCGACAACGTTAGATTATATTAACATCATAATGGAAGATTTTATTCCTCTTTGTGGAGACCGTCTTTTTGGTGAGGATAAAGCGATTGTTTGTGGTTTTGCCAAGTTAATGGGGCGAAGAATTGTTGTTATAGGTCATCAAAAGGGAAAGGATACTAAAGAAAATATTGAACGCAGTTTCGGCTGCGCGCATCCGGAAGGATATCGTAAAGCGATGAGGGTAATGCGTTTGGGGGCGCGGTTTGGTATGCCGGTGGTTTGCCTGATTGATACTCCTGGGGCATATCCGGGAGTTGGCGCTGAAGAACGGGGACAAGCTCAAGCTATAGCTGAGAATATTAGAGATATGTTTTGTTTGAAAACGCCGATAGTCGCGGTAGTTATCGGAGAAGGCGGCAGCGGCGGCGCGTTAGGAATTGGTGTTGGGGATAGAGTGATGCTTATGGAGTATGCTTATTATTCGGTAATTTCTCCGGAAGGGTGCGCCGCTATTTTGTGGAAAGATGCCGCTATGAAAGAAGTTGCCGCGGGAGTTTTAAAGTTGACTTCTTCGGAGTTACTTGATTTAGGAATCATTGACGGTGTGGTTTCTGAGCCCCAGGGAGGCGCTCATTATAATTATGACGTCGCGGCCCAGAATTTAAAACAAGCCTTAGTTGAAAATTTAAAGGAACTAGCTTCCGTTAATATAGATGAATTGTTGGAAAAACGATATGAAAAGTATAGAAAAACTGGCGTTTTTTCCAGAGGCGATAATTCTTAAGCCATGGAGAGATAGCTATATGCTATATGGTACATACCTGTTATCTGATATCTTATAATTATTGATGAATATTCAGAAGCTTATAATTTTAGGTATTTTAAAAGAAGGGCCCAAACATGGTTATCAAATAAAAAAGATCATTCAAAATAAGTTAGGACTTTTTTCTTCATTTGATAACAAATCCATATATTATCCCCTTAAAGTTATGGAGAAAAAGGGATTTATACAGAAAGAAACGGATTATCTTAAAGGGCATATTACCCGTCATGTATATTCAATTACTCCTGCCGGTAACAAAGAGTTTTCAAAAGAAGCAAAAGAAGCATTGCTTTCCCAAAAACGTCCGTTTATAGAAATAGATATTCCATTATATTTTTTGCCATATTTAGATAAACGGGAAGTATTAGCCAGGCTTAAAGTTAGGAAAAGATTTTTAGAAAAAGTCAAACAGTGGTTATTAGATAAGATTAAAGATAAGGATAACTTGTTTGTTCATCAGAGGCAGCTGCTTAAGCATCACCTAAATCTTTTAGCCGCCGAAGACAGTTTTTTAGATGATATCTTAAAAAGTATAAAAGCAACCGATACTGTCAAAACTTTTATGAAGGGAAGGGAATAAAATAACCAAGATACAGTGGATAAAGATACAATAACCAAGAAACAAGATACAAACAAATTCCAATGACCAAGATACAATAACCAAACGAATTTCTTTCTTTGTATTATTTTTGATTATTGGATATTGGTGATTGGTTATTATTTGGTTATTGTTTCTTGTTTCTTGGAAATTATTAGAATTGGTGATTAAACTTTTGACAATACCAACAACTTAGAAGGGAGGGCGAGAATGAAGAAGATCCTTATTGTTGAAGATGAAAAAGATGTTGCTTGTTTTTTGAGAGATAGTTTAGCGAGGAACGAGTTTGATGTTGATATTGCCTTTGATGGTAGGAACGCTATAGAGAAGATAGAAAAGTTTGAGCCGGATATTATTCTTCTAGATATTATTTTGCCCCAGTTGGATGGGTTAGAAGTTCTTAAATGGACAAAGAAAAATAAGCCCGGAGTTTTTGTGATTGTGACTACAATGAAAAAGGAATTAGAAGATTTTAAAAAGGGATATGAGTATGAGGCGGATTATTATATAACAAAACCTTATTATGTGGAAGATGTGCTAAAAGGGATAAATATAATGCTATCGTTGGAAAGAGAGTAGAGAATAAGTAGTATGTGATAAGGATTAAGAATTAAGAATTAAGAGGTGGGGGGAGTAAGTTTAAACAAGAAGCGCAATTAGTTTTGAAAATTTTTATTCCTTTATTATGGGATATATATATTATATAATAGAAAGATAATTGATAAGCAGTGTAAAATTTTTAAAAGACATCTTATAAAGAGTTAAGCTTTTTGAAAATAGAAAATAGAAAATAGAGAATAGACCGCGATAAAAAATTGTTTCTATTTTCGATTGTCTATTTTTTATTGCTCTATTTTTGCGAAGCAAAAATAAGGAGATGGGCATGAGGGCTAAAAATATTCCGGGGTTAAGACGAAAAATTTGGATTTCTGTATCTTTAGTCACAGTCATACCGATAATTATTCTTTTTTATCATTTTTCCGGGTATTATATTTCTTTTTTTTCTACCGCGATATTAGGGTTATTAATAGCTTTAGGGTGGTGGATCGTTTTTGAAGTTTTTTGGTCGATTATCAAAGTAACTAATTATACCCGGAAAACTTTTGAACGGTTAGGAGGTGAATTCTCCCCTCTCGAGAATGAAGCAAAGACTTTAGAATCTATAATGGAAAGATTGTCAGTTAAAGTAAAAAACAACTTAGAACAACTGAAGATGTTTAGCGCCAAAACAGATGAGTTGAATAAAGAGGTTTCTAAAAAAGTATTTATTCTTTCAACGATATCACAGGCCAATGAGCTGGTTTCCAAAGAAACGGCTAACGAAAAAATAGTTAGTTTTCTTGTTCAAAATTTAAAAGAGATATTAAATTTGGATATATGTTTTTGCAGTTTAAAAGAAAACAATTTAGAGGAGTTTAAAACTATTTCTTGCTTAGGTGTTGATATAAATGAGGTACAGAGAGTTATTGTTCAGGATTTAAGTCATTTGAGTAAACTTAAAAAAACTGTAAGGATAGATAAACAAAACAGAAGTTTGATGTTTCAGTCATTGGTGGAATTGACGGGAGTCAAAACCTTAATAGTAATGCCTATAATCCCTCGAGATAGATTAGAGGGGGTGCTGGGTATTGGCAGTAACAATGAAGATTTTCGCGCGGATAAAGAATGCATGGACGTCTTGAATCTATTTACTAAAAACATCGCGCTTATCTGGGAACATAAAAAATTATCGGTAAAGGTTAAGGAATTAGAAATATTTGATTCTTTGACAGGATTATATAATAATAAATTTATAATGAGAAGGTTAGATGAAGAGATTGAAAGGTCGGCTGTTTATCAACGGCCTTGTGGGTTTATGTTGATGGAGATATCCAATTATAGTCAGTATCAGCGTGAGTTTGGAGTGATTGAAGCAGAAAAATTGATTCGGGAAGTGGCCAATATATTTAAAAGTACGTTACGGCCGATTGACTTTATCGGTAGAATTGATTCGGATAAAATAGCGGTAATTTTAATAGAAAGAAATAAACGGCAGTCTCAACAGGTAGTTAAAGATATAAAACATAAATTAGTCGATAAGCTGGGTGAAAAAGTTCAATTGTCTTTCTCTATATCCGAAACCCCTATGCATGGGATGACAGCAAGAGAGCTTGTTAGTTTTGCTCAATCGCAGATAGATAAAGAGAGTAAAGAACATGGAATTTAGTCGGAAAATCAGCAAACCTCTTGGAGAAATTTTAGTTGAGAGAGGGATTCTTTCTAAAGACCAACTTGTTGAGACTCTGAAGGTTCAGGAAACCTCAGGAGGGTTGTTTGGTGAGATTGTTGTTCGTTTAGGCTTTGCTAAAGAAGAGGATATTGCTCATTGTTTATCGTTACAGTTTGGGTTTCCTTATCTACCTTTAGAAAATTATGAGATATCGCAGGATATCA
>JAHISK010000097.1 GCA_018818105.1 Candidatus Omnitrophota bacterium
ATAAAAAAGTATTCTGCCAATAAAAACTTTCTGACTTTCATAAATATTGGTTGAAACTAACGTTATAAATAACATGGTCAACACAAATATTAATACAGGCACGTTTAAATAATTTTTACGAAATGGCCATTTCCATTCTAATATTTTCCGTATTATTAAACACCCTACTCCCAAGAAAAAAAATCGCTTTAAAAAATGAGCGCTAAAGGGCACTAGAAAAACCATAGCCCCTATAGAGAACAAAGATATTTTATCTAATAAATTTATGAGTTTTCGTTTCATAAGCCTGATTCCAAAAAAATCTCTTTCCAGGTCTCTTTTCATTTCAACCTTTCTATGTATGGTTAATATCCAAGGATATAATGCCCTAAAACTGGTCATAATACAAGGCATATTAAAAGTTGGTCCCTGTTTTCTATATGCTCCCTTTCCCTTTAAAACAACAGGAATCGGTCATAACAATATCCTTAAATCCAATCCAAAAGACCAGTTATTTATATACCATAACAACTATTGAGTTTGTATTAAAATCAGTCATCATCACACCCCTCCAATATGATCGAAATGAGAGTGCGTAAAAATAGTATTATCTAAATTAAGAATATTTCTCTTCTCTAAATATTTAAACACCCTATACCCAGAGATAAGATTACCAGCGTCAATAAGAACTGTTTTTCCGCTTGGAGCCTCAATAGAATCGCCCTCACCGACATCGATGAAATGAATTTTTAAAGGCTGACTACCGGCAAGAGCCCCTATTTTTTAAACTATATATTTTCTCATTCCAATTTTTTCCGCGTAAACTGCTAACTTCTTCTTTGTAAAGCCCTTAATGTCTAACTCAGCCAATTTTTCTTTCCTTACATCTGAACGGTTAAAATATAAATAATCAAGTAGAGCTTTTTCCGGCTCAGCAATAAAATACCCTTTTCTTCTAACAAAATTCCGGAAAAAATCTTTTTTTATTTGTCGATATTCAATAACGCCAAAACTTGTTTTGAAAAGATGAGGCAAATTAGGAGTAACACAAGTAGTCATCTGAGGAATCTGGCTTAAAATTCCGTAAAACGACAAAGCCGATTCTCTTGAAATATAGCTGGGACAATAAATCTGACTAGAAATTTCTTCAATAGTAGGTAAATTAAAAGGATTGGCATAAAATCCACGACAAATACGCTTAACAAATTGCTTGCGATTAAGCCGAAAAAGGGACATTCTTAAATTATTCCCGCTTTTACCGGCAAGAAGTTTAAAATGATTGATACTAAAAATTTTAGTATCTTTGTACTTTTTAAAAAAATCAAGCCATTCCTTAATAGTCATTTCCTTAAACTCATTATTGTTTTTTCCAAAATTGACACAACATCGTTACAAATATCCAGCCAGTTTTTTTTAAAAGCTTGACGGTAATCCAGAGGCAAAAACCGTTCCATTTCCTGACGCAAAATATTCCCGCCCTGTTTTTTCAAAACAATAAGTTTCTTATTAAAATCTGTAATAAAATTTGCCCGGCTTAAATTATAATCAGAAAGTTTTTTATCCACCATATCAATAACTTCACTAGTTAAAACAATCTTCATCGTGTTTGACATAAAATGGATATCCCAAATATCACGACCCTTTAAATATTGACGGGCGCCGAAAGCAATAATTTTATCACTGAAAATCTCCTGAGGAGTTTCTACACTGATTACCGGAGCAACAGGAATTTCAGAACGTTGTAAAATTACTTGTTTATTCTTATAAGAAGGAATACTAACAATCTCGATATTAGTTTTATCTTTGGCCGGGAGAAAATCAGTCTGCAAGATAAGGCAATACCGCTTAAATGATGATGTATCTTTCTGAACTTTAAGTTCAGATTTTCTAACAAAAGAAAATGATTTTTCCAAATAAGAAGGTAATAATTTAATTTCCCCGGAAATTTTTTTAAAAAACCCGCTATTTTTTTTGTTTAAAACAAAATTCAAATCTTCCGAATAACGTAATCCGTTATAAACCAAACGTAAAGCCGTACCCCCCTGAAACACTAAGTACGAGAACATCCCTTTTTTGAAAAGATAATCTAACACAAAAAAATGCACATGTTCTTTAAACACCAGACTTATGCTTACTCTCTCTTCAGCGGCTTTATCTTTAATCTTATTAATATCAATCATGCTTTAGCATAATATACAGTTTTGTATACTTTGTCAAGTGTTATTAAAAATAAAGGCTAATCCTGAAATTGCCAGAATTAGCCCTATTAAAATTACAAAACCTTGCTCGCCAATAAACCTTTTACAAAAATCCATCCCCTGCCTCATAAACGAAGCAGAGATTATTATAAATAGACTAAAGAAAATTGTAAATTTTGATAAAGAAATGCTTCTAAAAAAATTCGAAATATTCAAATATTAATAATTATGTTATTACGGGCGTAGCAAGCGGCGCCCCTACAAAATTAATCACATCTTGTATTTTTCAATATGCCCCTTTGCCCTTTAAAACCACAGGAACTGTCCACAACAATATCCTCAAATCCAATCCAAAAGACCAATTATGAATATACCATAAATCCCACTTTACCCATTGATAGAATGATAAATCCGATCGCCCCCTCACTTGAGCCAATCCCGTTATTCCCGGTCTAATCGAAAGTCTGGGCATATGATTATATTCAAATTTACGGCTTTCATCTACAGGAAAAGGTCTTGGTCCGATCAAGCTCATGTCTCCTCTCAAAACATTAAAAATCTGCGGCAATTCATCTAAGCTATATTTTCTTAAAAAATGTCCCACTCTCGTTATCCGTGGATCTTTTTTTATTTTAAATATGACTCCATCTCGTACCTCATTTTTCCTCAATAAATATGGCTTTAATTTATCCGCATCTTTTACCATCGAACGAAATTTATAAAAATTAAAAATTCTACCTTTATATCCCATTCTTTTCTGAACATAGAATACCGACCCGGGGAACTCAAGTTTTATCAAAAACGCTACAATGATAAATAACGGTAACAAAAACAATAACAATCCTGCCGAAATAACAAAATCAAAAAATCTTTTTAAAGCGAATTCCGCAGGATGATACTTTCTCTCTTTATACGTTAATAAAGGAATTAGTCCCAAATGATTTACGTCTAAAACCGGAAGAGACTCTTCAAATTTTTCAGGCACAATTTTTAATCCCAGCCGCATCTCTTTTGCTTCCTGTATTATATCGGAAACAGCTTTTCTTTCCGAAGGAATCGTAATAATGACTTCATCAATAAAGTATTTTTTCGTGATAACAAAAAAATCTTTTATAGCGCCTAAAACCGGCATATTATCCATTTCCTCTTTTACATTATCATCCAAAAAACCAATTATTTTCAGGCCCAGCCAGGGAACTTTTTTCGCTTCTCCAGCGACAGCCCTGCCTACTTTTCCCGCGCCAATTATTAAAACATTTACGTTATGGAACCCTCCGGAAATCAATCTACGCAAAACTAACCTTTTTAAGATACGCCACACGCTTAAAAACAAACAAAGCAGAATAAAACTAACAAAAAAAACAAACCGGGAAAAAAACTTGTACTGCGTAAAAAATATAACCGCTCCCATAAAAACACTGGAAAACACAACTCCTACAATGACTTTAAAAAATTCTTGAGGAATAGTGATATTGCGATCCGTGGAATACAGATTCCTTCGTTTAAAAGAAATTATGATGAGGATAAACCAAAGCATAAAAATGAATGAGTATTCCTTAAAATTAGAAAGATTGACACCATAGCGAAAAGTTTCAAATGAGTTATACTTCCAGAAATAACTTATATAGAAACTTAAATTGATAAGAATAAAATCAACCAGGAAATAAAACGGATATATTTTACGAAATGACCAGGACATATAATTATTTCATAGCGAAATTTCTCAATAAATTCTTCACCGGCGATAAAATTTTAATCAGCCGTTCTCCATATTGAGAATAATAGATTTTATAAACAATCGCCTTGCGCAGCGATTTCTTTCGATAAATCCGATAACTGAAATTACGGTGACACTTAACAATTTCCTTGCGCGGGAAACTGGGTAGGTTTAAAACCGTATCCCGCCGAGAAACTATTTCTGATTCAAAAACATCCGCCGCGATAAAATTATGCTGCCGACAGAAATCATATAATTTCGTGCCGGGATAAGGCTGAAAAACATAACAAACATGAGCATCAGGTTCAACTTTCTGATTAAGCGCGACCGTATCAAAATGAATCTCCTTCGTTTCAAACGGAAACCCAATTATATTATAACTTTTCGTGGCAATACCGAATTCTTTTACTTTCTTAAAAGCGTCGATTATTTGTTCATTACTCATGCTGCGGTTAAGTATATTTTTCCTAAAATCTTCGTTTCCGTGTTCTATCCCCATATGTATTTTAAAACATCCTGTTTCTTTTAAAACACTTAACATATCCGCGGAAATAGTTTCAATTCGGGCATTTACTTCAAAGGGAATACCAATCTCCTGTTTATACTTCTCACAAAATGTAAAAACATAATCTTTATTAAGCGTGAAAATATCATCGGCGAAGAATACGGTTTTGAACTGATATTTTTGTTTTAAACTTTTCAACTCCGCTATTGCTCTGCCCACGCTAAAAAAACGCACGTATTTACCTTCCTGAAGCCTGCCCATAGTAGGAGACGCGCAATAAGCGCAATTAAAAGGGCATCCCCTTGATAACATAAAAGATAATCGGCCATAATCGGAATTAATTATATTTTGATAATCAAAGAGATCATAATCTCTGAATGGAAGAGCGTCAAAGTCAGAAATAAATGGTCTCGTAGGATTTTTAACAACCCGATTATTCTCTGTCTTAATCCATAACCCCTTTATACCACGATAATCCTTACCATCTCTTAAGGAACCCGCTAATTCAACAAGCGTTTCTTCTCCTTCTCCGCGGCAGATCGCGTCCAGACCTTCGATTTCGTAAAGACATTCCGGATAAAGAGAAGCGTGACACCCTCCTAAAACAGTAAAAGATTTTTTAAAACACTTAATTTTTGCCAATATTTTTTTAATATAAATAATCTGGGTAGTATCGGCAGTAAATCCTATAATATCCGGCTTAAACGCGTTGATTACCTGAACAATATTCTCTAATTGATTTTTATTCTGCGTGTAAAAAAGCTCCACCTGATGCCCACGCTGTTTCATTGTTGCTGATAATATTCCTATACCAAAATGATAACTGCGCGCTCCCAGCCCCATCGTATTGATATCCGTATAAACAAATAATATTCTCATCTTTTCACTAATTATATTCTTTCCTTCAGTATTTTTATAATTTTTTCCGCGGCCGCGCCGTCTCCAAAAGGATTAACTGCCTTAGCCATTCGGGAATAAACTTTCGCATCGTTCAACAAAATTTCAACAAATTTTATAATCTTATTAACATTTGTACCAACTAATTCTGCCGCGCCAGCTTCAACAGCCTCTACCCTCTCAGTTTTATCTCTCATTATCAAAATAGGCTTGCCCAAAGAAGAAGCTTCTTCTTGAACACCTCCGGAATCAGTAAGAATTAAATACGCCTGGTTCATCAAATAAACAAAATCCGCGTAATTTAAGGGAACAATTAGATGAATCCTCTCAATATCGGCCAACAATTTATCAACATTTTTCTTAACGTTGGGGTTAGGGTGAACCGGATAAACGACAATGACATCTTTGTTTCTTTCTACTATTTTTTTCAATGCCGAAACGATATTTTGTAAAGGTTGTCCAAAATTCTCCCTTCTATGCGCGGTAACTAAAATAACCTTTTTTGATTTATCTTTTAGATAGGGGAATTTATCACAACAATTGTTATTTTTTTTTATTCCCTTCAAAACATAAAATAAAGCGTCGATAATCGTATTGCCGGTTAAAAAAATGCTCGCTTTAGAAATATTTTCGGAAATCAAATTATCTTTCGCCCTGACTGTGGGGGCAAAATGAAAATCCGCCAAATGAGAAGTAAGCCTCCGGTTTATTTCTTCCGGAAAAGGGTTATATTTATCATTAGTTCTCAATCCCGCCTCGATATGGCCGATAGGAATTCTTTGATGGAATGCCGCCAAGGAAGCCACAAAAGTAGTCGCCGTGTCTCCCTGCACTAAAATAAAATCAGGATTTTCCCGCTCCAATATTTTTTTTATGCCCGCCAACCCTTTTATCGTAAAGTCCAATGGTCCCTGATTACGCCGCATAAGATTTAAATCATACTGGAGTTTGATATCAAATAAATCCAATACCTCATCCAGCATCTCCCTATGCTGGGCCGTAGTACAAACTACTGTTTCAAAAACAGAAGAATTCCTCTGCAATTGTTTTACTACTGGCACCAGCTTTATCGCTTCCGGTCTTGTACCAAATACAACAACTACTTTTTTTTTCTTATTTGCTTTTGACATAAATATCCCGTACTGCCGAAGAAACACCCGGACCAAACTGTACCCCATTAGAAATATTCGCCCAATTTTTCTTAAACCAGCTGATCGTATTTTTTAATCCTTCCTCAAAAGGAATATTGGGTTGATAACCAATAAGCTCCTTTGCCTTCTCTACCGAGGCTAAAAGCCTCGATTTAGTATCCCATTTTCTTTTATTTACAAAACTAATATCGCTGTTGCTACCGATTAAATTTTTAATCATCCTGGCTAAATCAACAATTTTTATTTCTCTTCCGGAAGCTAAATTCATCTCTTTACCCACCGCCTCTTCAAAAAAACCCGCCCTTAATAACCCTTCCACAATATCACCGACATAAGTAAAATCTCTGGTTTCTTCTCCTGTTCCCGTTATCGGCAAAACTTCTCCCCGCATAGCCCAATAAATAAAATTGGGGATAACATTTCGATACTGTCCCGGAATTTCGCCAGGTCCGTAGGAATTAAAAAATCTTGTTTTCACAATCCTTAAATTGTAATGATGCTGAAAAAAATTACAATAAAGCTCCCCTAACATTTTGGTAATCTGATAAGGTGTACTCAAATGCATCGACATAAATTCTTCTTTTAAAGGCAATGGCGCGTTACTGCCATAGATTGAACATCCTGAAGACGCGTAAATAAACTTTTCGACTCCGGATAAAACTGAATATTCCAATAATTTTAAAGTTCCCCTGCCGTTAATCATCAAATCTCTCTCAGGATGATCTACGGAATTTTGATTAGCAAAAAAAGCCGCTAAATGGAACACACAATCCGGTTTTTCAAAAAATACCCTTTTTAATTTTACTTCATCAAGAATATCACCCTTAGCAAATAACACGTTAGAGAAAGAAGGAATATTCCATTCTTGAGCGGAAGACAGATCATCTAAAACAATAACCATTCGAGCGCCTAATTCCGCTAAAGCTTGAGTTAAATTACTTCCAATAGCGCCAGCGCCACCGGTAACTAAAACTGTTTTTCCCTTATAAAAATTTTTGTATTGCTCCATAACAAACACCTCCGGTACAAACTTTATTTAATAATTTCTCTAAATATTTTCCTGTAACTATACTCGGCAAAATACTTAGCCCCTATTTCATTAAGATGATTATCATCATTTATATGATAAAAACGCGCGGGATTCCCTTCTATAACATAATTATTAAAATACTTCCTCATATATTCTATAGGATTAACTAAAATCACCTCTAATTCGCGACAAATAGATTCTAGCTTATCTATCGGCTTTATGGTCGCGCAATCAAATCTCCTTGGCCTAGATAAAGTATAGATTACCTCATCTGGATCGATGAACTCCGCGATCGGCGTAATTAATAATACAAAGGGTATATTATCAAAATCGGCTCGCACTCTCATCAACCTATTTTCAAATTCATCCCAAATTTTATTTGATAATATTTCAAAATTCTCAGCGCCAAAAGAATATGTATACTCTCCTAAAGCATCTACACCTAACCCTCCACATGAAACACTCCCTCTATGATAAAATAACCGTGTTAACTTATTACAAATAACTCTAATCATAACACTACGATATAAAAACTTTACCCTGATTGAATTCGTAAATATTATAATTTTAGAAATTATGCAGCTTTTAGACCTTAGATGTTTAAAATATTTTATATCTTTGCTAGTATATGGTATTAAATCATTAAAATTAAACTGGTAAATAATGCCTCCTATTTTGAAATTATTTTCATGAAACCAATTGGTAATTTTAGTAATATTATCAAATCCATTGCTAAAATTATTGCCGAACCCAGCAATAGATACAATCTTCACATTGCGCCCTTCTAAATCAAGCATTCGCTGCCAGTAATTCCAAAATATATCTTCATACGCCAACCCATATCCTGCAGTCACTGAATCTCCAAACACTAATATAATATTATCGTCTGAATTTATTTTTAAATTATCCTGCAAGGTTCGAGATCGAACATCAATTCCATAAATAGACGTATACTTCATCTTTTTCCCAAGAGTTAAATTAGACGAAAAAATATGATTTCTATACTCAGGGAAAAAAGCTCTAAAACCTATTTCTCCGCATAAAAAAAACAGCCCCATAACCATACCAACAATAAGCATATTTTTTAATAGTTTTTTCATTTAATTTCTAAAAATTCCATTTAAAAACTCCTTCATTAAAAGTCCTAAAAATTTTATATTAATGAAGGTGTATCTCTTCCATAGCCGCCGAGGGTCCTGAATAAATCTATAAAACCATTCCATTCCTATTTTGCTCACCCATAAAGGAGCCATTTGACATTTTCCCGCGATAACATCAACACTGCCGCCAACCCCCATACATACCGGAATATCCATTTTTTCTAAATTCTTGGCGACAAAATTTTCCTTAAGCGGGCTGCTCATCGCGACAAAAAGAACATCCGCCTTGCTTTCCCGGATACTCTGAACAACCATATCATCATTATCAAAATCGAAATAACCGTGATGCCGCCCTGCGATTTTTAGTTCTGGGTATTTAACTTTAAGATTCTCTATCGCCTGAAAAAGAACTTTTTCTTCAGCTCCCAGCAAGTATATCCGGTATCCTTTTTTATTAATCGTATCTAAAAAACTAAACATCAACCGCGCTCCGTTTATAGGCTCACTTATCGGTTTGCGAAATAGACGCGCGGCATAATACACAACATAACTATCAACTAAAAGAAAATGGGTATCATTATATACTTTCCGCAAACGACTATCTTTTCCAGCACGGACAATTAACTCCGCGTTAGGCATAAATACCATATGAGGTTTTTTCTCAGCGATAAAACATTCAAGTTTTTTTTCCGCTTCCGAAAAAGTAACATTATGAAAATTTAACCCTAAAAAATTAAACTTCTTATCCATGAATACCCCATTCTTTCATGTTTATCGCGATTTCGCCGCGAGATTTCAAAGCTTCCTGTATTTTGAAAGTAGTAACTGTTGTCGAGACAATCTCATTAAATGATATTAAAGACCGCTTTTCTGTTAATAACGCTTTTACAAAAGTTTCTATTTCATCCCGATGCCCCATATCTCTATCCAGCTTGCGTAATACTTTCGTCTGCCGATTTCTCGACAAACTAGCCGTTTTGAAATTATCTATTATCGCTACCGAGCTGTTACCAAAAATCTCAACCCTTTCCCGAGGAAAAGAAATATCACCTATCGCATTATAATTTATACTTCCCAACGATCCATCCCTAAATTCCAGATTAATGATTACATTATCCTCCTGGGGAATACTTTTATCCGGATGTTTAAGCCCAGAAACCGAAACTTTTACCGGAAAGGATTCTGTAAAATATGTTAACAAATCGACAAAATGACAAACTTCTCCTATAATCCTGCCCCCACCTTCAGAAGTATGTACCCAATGCCGCGCCGGAAGATACCCAGCATTAACTCTATATGAAATTATCAGAGGAGCCGTTCTATTTCTAAAAAACGTCTTTATCTCTTTAACAAAGGGAGAAAAGCGGCGGTTAAACCCAACCATTAAATTTAGTGTTTGGTGTTTAGTTCTTAGTAATTGGTAAACTGAAACAATCTCCTTTAATTCCCTTTCATTTAAACAAAGAGGTTTTTCAACAAAAACATTCTTGCCTTTTTTTAATGCTTCAATGACAAATTTCGCGTGTAAATCGTGCCGAGTAGCAATGAAAACACAATTTATCTTTTTATCATTCAGAATCCGGTTATACTCTGTCGTGCAATATCGGAACCCAAACTTTCTGGCGATATTTTTAGCATTAATTCCCGTGGCAGTAGAAATCCCTACTAAATTGACTTCCTTCATTTTCTTCAATACCGGCAAAATATATCCTTGCGCGAAACTGCCTCCACCGATAAACCCCAGGCCTAACATCGAATTATCTTTTTTACCTGCTACATCCACATTTTTTTCCCGCGAAGGATTACCGTTATAATCGAAAATAATTCCTAAATGTTTTTCTTTTCGCGTCCGAATAAGCTCATAAGCATCCGCGGCTTCCCGTAAATGAAACCGATGCGTAACCAGAGGAGTAACATCGACTTTTTTTCGAGCGATAAAGGAAATAAAATCCCTCATGTTTTCTTTTACTGAATGACTTTTATAATTATACGGGTAGGCTCTGTTTACATTATCCTGATAGTACAATCCACTGCCAAAGCCACAAGAAATTGTAAAATATAATTCTTTTTCATAGTAATCTTTTCTGGGAATAATAATCGGCATCGCTCCGACAAGAATTACTCTCCCTTTATTACGCGCGATTTTACCGGCCATCTCAATGGGAAGATTATTATTACTCGCCGCGGAAACAATAACCGCGTCCACCCCTTCTCCCGAAGTAAAATCGCTTATTTGCCCGTAAATATCGTCGCTAAGGGGATTGGCTTTACTATCCATGCCCAATCTACTTCCTAAAATAAGCTTATCATTATCGATATCGATTCCAAAAACACGACATCCTTCCGTTTTAATAATCTGTATTATAATTTGGCCGATTAATCCTAAGCCAATCACCGCCACCAACTCTCCCTGCCGCAGCTGCGCAAGTTTAACCGCGTTTAACGCTATAGCCCCCAGCCCAACAAAAGAAGCGTCCTGATAACTTACGTTTTCGGGAATATTAATTACAAAATCTCTCGGCGCTGAATTTATCTCTGAATGCGCGGCGTAATTCTCTCCCACACAGGCGACACGATCCCCAACTTTAAATTCACTATCTTCTCCTATCGCGATAACCTCTCCACTACAGCTATATCCTAAACTCATAAAACTATCCAGTTTATTAAATGCTTTTTTAAAAGTAAAAATTATTCCTTCCTGTTTAATGTTATTTAAAACCGTCTTCATCAAATCAAGCCGAGAGACAGCTTTCTCAATTATATTCATTTGAGCAGTTTCGACTTTCGTCCGTTCGGTACCCGCGCTGATAAGTGAATTACGCGTTTTTATTTGTACGCCATTTCTTTTTACTACCGCCGGAGGAACTTCTTCAATATTTAACTTTCCTGTTTTATAATTCTGAACAATCTGCTTCATCTGTAATTTATTCTCCCCTGCCATCCTATTTAATAATACCGTATTAATCTTTACCCTTACTCACACAACAAAAATTCTGTTTTTTATTGCTGTTTTCCAAATAAGCATTCTTTCATAGATATAGGCAATATATCTAAAAAAACCGATAATCACATCATCAAATCGTATTGATTTCATTCTAAAGTAGGGCATCTAAGCAAAATTCCCATAACACTTACCATATAATCGCAACAGTCTCAATAAATTCAAAAAGATAACCCCATTATATTAATCTATCTTTAATAATTCCCTTATTTGAAATAATTGAAGCCCTTATTATAGCATATATCCGCTATAAGTTCTATGGAGTTACGATGAAGAATTTTTCCCCATTTTTTTGATTATCCATTTTCTCTTAAATTTTCTGATTCGGATAACGCTATAAAGCGAGAGAAAAAATTTAAAAAGCATAAGGACGCTGATGTTATTATGCAACAGCGCCTAAATTGATAATGCCAATTGGGAAAACTATTAATCTTTTGAATACTTTCTGTGTTTTCCATAATTTTATAATCTAACACTCCAGAAATCTTCCGCTGATTTTTCAACTCTTACCCCTAACAAAGCAATCTTTTTTACTAAAACACATCCTGAAACTGAGGGATAATCGTTTCAACTGTGAATTTTGATTCTATCAACCGCCGGTTGTTTTCTCCGATTTCCCTGCATAAAGGAATATTATTCGCTAAAAGAATTATCTTTTCCTTAAGGCTTATAGGATCACCGATTTTAACGAAAAATCCATTCTTTCCTTCTTCAATAATTTCCGGCAATGCTCCCACCGGAGTAACGACTACGGGTAAACCCGAAGCCATTGCTTCTAAAACAACCATAGGGCATCCTTCCGAATATGATGGTAAAACAAATATATCTGACCGAGAAAAAATGTCTCTTTTTCTCTTCATGTTTTTAATTTCATTTAAAAAGGTAATCTGCTGATTAATCAGTTTATCATATTTTATATCATGAATAATCTTATTTACGTCATTAAACTCTATTCTTTCTCCATTTTGGCTGAAAAAGATGTTCCTTTCCCGATCGATTATTCCTCCCGCGATAAAAAAATGAATATCCCGATTCTCTTTTATAATCTCCCGTATCACTTTAACAAAAACCAGAAATCCTTTAGCGATAGATAAATAACTCATATAAAAAACATTGATTTTATTGCCGGTCTGGGCTGAAACACGCCCGGGAGAAAACTGAATCGCGTTAACCGGATTATATATAACTTTTAACTTCTCATCGGAAACAAACCGTAGAAAGAATTTTTTAAGCCACCGGGCCTGAAGAATAAGAATATCTATCCGCCGTAATAAAAATCTTATATACGCCTTAAAGATTTCTGACTGGCAATTATAGAAATTTTCAAAATTCGATCCGTGAAAATGAAACACGATTTTCTTTTGAAAAGCTTTACAAATGAACAAAACCAATGAATCACGGACAAATCCCGTAAAATTCTGCGAAAGGAGCAGATATATAACCGAAGGTTTTTGAAATATACATACCTTTATGATTTTAAAACATAACATGATAAAACGCGCTGCCGATAAAAAATGAACCCTTCCTTTATCTTTATTCTTCGCGTTTAAATTACTGCGCAAATGAATCAATTCATAATTTTCTTTAAGGCAAGACTGAAGCAACATCTCACTAATTACTTCCGGTCCGGCATAGGGAGGAGGTAAAGGGACAATGAATAAAACTTTTTTTCTTATACCTACTGTCTTGGAAACAGCCTTTTTCAAAACCCGATACAAATTTCCCACAAAGATATCTTGCGTGTATTTATTAAGATACGTTTCTCTATTCCTCCTCCCTATTTTTTCACGCAAATCAGGGCACGAAACTAACTCCATTATTTTTTCGATCAACTCTAGAGAATTCTTAGCTTTAACATGAAATCCATTTTCTCCATCTAATACCGTTTCTGAAATCGCTCCTTTATTTGTTGTGATAACCGGCAAACCACTCGACATAGCTTCTAATATAGTCAGCGGCTGCCCTTCAAAAGGATAGAAAGTCGGAAGAAGAAATATGTCCGAATTAATCAAACATTTTTCTTTACTTACTCCCTCTACAACCCCCTTGAATTCAACATACGATTCAATTCCCTTTTGTTTTATAAATTCCAACGCTTCTTCTTTTTCTTTTTCCTTATACCATTCTCCGGCAAATATGAATCTCACATTCTTCGTATAAGAAAGAATATCTGGAATTACACGCAATACTTCAAATATTCCTTTATCCTTAAGAAAATTACTAAGAAATAGTAACCGCGTCGGACCGGAATGATGATAAATCCTTTGATAACCATTGAAATTATCCCTAATACCGTTGGGCACAACAAAAATCTTTTTTTCATCGATTAAACCATCGAAAATATACTTTAAACAATGACCTAACACAATAACTCCCGAAACATTCTTTAACGTGAACCGTATAAGGCCTTTACCCCCTAAGGATGACTTTTCATAAAAATCCCTAAAATATCCCCCATGTAAATGAACTACCGTCTTTATTTCAAGAATTCTGCTAACCGTCAAAAAAAGAGAATCTCTTAGATAACCCGGAAGATTTTGAGCGATCGGCAAATAGATTAAAACCGGTTTTTCTTTAACACATAACTTTATAAATCTAAAAAAATGGCTAAATGCCAATATTATATTTATAAAGTCAAACCTTCCCATATTGCCAATCGCTCTTTTATCAACCGTATCCAAATGAATGATATTGAATTGATCCTGTAATGATGACTTAAGAATAGTTTCGGTTGCTACACTCATTCCAGTATAGGGAGGAGAAGACGGTCCGATAAT
>JAHISK010000098.1 GCA_018818105.1 Candidatus Omnitrophota bacterium
GTATCCGGAAACCGGATCCATAAGGGGGGACGCAAGCTGTCTCCCTACTGTAAAAGAGCGTTTTATGGATTCAAGATATTTTAACATTAATAACTTCTTCATCCTATAATATATGTAGGGTGAAGATTATACCAGGGGGTGTAATGAGAAGGAGGATTTGGGATAAAATAAACATAAAAAGGTATTTTTCCGAGATAAAAGTGGGTATTTTTTTTCTTTTTGCTTTTGCTTTATTATTTTATACTCTTTTTTCTATAAAAGAGGTAAGTCTTTTTAAAGGAACGTATGTTATAAAGGTAGAATTTGATTTTGCTGAAGGGTTGAGGGCCGCATCCCCTATAAGATTTTGCGGGGTTGATGTGGGAGAGGTAAAGAAAGTTGAAGTTATAGAGCGTGACGGGCGGCCCGGCGTGTTAGTTTTTGCTAAGATTCAGAAAGGGGTACTTATCCCGGAGGAATCTTACTTTTTTATTAATAGTTTAAGTTTGTTTGGTGAAAAGTATTTAGAAATAGCGCCTTCGGAGAAAGTGAAGAACTATGTTCGGGAAGGTCAGATTGTGGAAGGAATTTCGCCTATTCCTCTTTTTAATGTTTTTGCGACGTTTACTAAGACAATGAAAGAAGTTAGTGAGTTTGTTAAAGAGGGGAAACTTAAGCAGTCTTTTGAAAATACTCTATATAATTTGGAACAAGCCAGTATTCAGGTGCGTAAAATTGCCGAAGATATTGGTAATAAAGAAGGTACAGTAGGAAGGTTCCTTTATGATGATTCTTTATATCGAAAGACAGAAGACTTTGTTGAAGATATAAAAGCTCATCCGTGGAAACTGTTGCATAAACCAAAAGTAACGAAAAAAAGAAGGTGATTCTGATTGGGACCAAAGGCTGAGAAAGAAAAACAATTTTAAATTTATCTTTGGGGATAGAAATTTTATTATTGCAATTTAAAATGTTAAATTGAGGTCTTTGGTCTGTAGTCTAGGAGAGATATGTTTTGTTGTTCCAATTGTGGGTATAAATCAGTTAAATGGTTAGGTAAATGTCCTTTTTGTCAGGGGTGGGAAAGTTTTTGTGAGGAGGCAGAAATTTCAAGTAGCGTCGGCGTTGTTGTTACTAAAGAAAAAGCCGCGCCTCAGTTACTTAAAGATATAGTTCATACGGATTACAAACGGATTAATGTTGGGATTGACGAATTTGACCGTATTTTAGGCGGAGGATTAGTGACGGGAGAAATAATCCTTTTAGGTGGAGAGCCTGGCGTTGGTAAATCTACGCTGCTTCTTGAGATTAGTTCTAAGTTGTCGAAAGTAGGTAAGACTTTGTATGTAAGCGCGGAAGAATCAGCGCAGCAAGTTGGGCTGCGGGCGAAGCGTCTGGACGCTAATCTCAATAATCTTTATGTTGTAGGCGAAGATAATTTACAGACTATTTTTGGGTATATTAAGGACGATGGTTTTAAGTTTATTATGGTTGATTCAATTCAGGTGGTTTATTGTCCTCTTTATGAAGGCGTAAAGGGTAGTGTTTCGCAAATTCGCGGCAGTGCTGATTATCTTACTCAGATTGCTAAGTTTCATGGCGTCGTTATTATTATCGTTGGACATGTTACTAAAGATGGATCAATCGCCGGTCCCAAGCTTCTGGAACATATTGTTGATTGTGTGTTTTATTTTGAAGGTGAAAATCTGTCGAATTATAGAATCTTACGCGCCATGAAAAATAGGTTTGGGCCGACTGGAGATATAGCCGTGTTTGAGATGAACTCAAAAGGATTAAAAGAAGTTAAGCGGACTACCGATCTTTTTCTTCCTCATAAAGAGGCAGCGGTTTCTGGGAGTTGTGTTGTTTGTGTTATTGAAGGTTTACGTCCAATACTTATAGAATTACAGTCTTTGGTGAGTAAAGCTAATTTTGGGACAGTGAGAAGGCGAAGTATTGGTTTTGATTTTAACAGGTCTTCTTTGCTTATCGCGATAATTGAGAAGCGGCTTAAAATATCGTTATCCAGCGAAGACGTTTTTTTAAATGTTGCTGGTGGTCTTCGTGTAGTAGATCCGGCCGCGGATTTAGGCGTGGTTATGGCTATTATTTCTAGCTGTAAAGATAAAGAATTGCCGGCTAGTAGTGTATTTATCGCCGAAGTTGGGTTAGCGGGAGAGTTGAGGAAGGTAAATAATATTAATTTACGATTGAAGTCGGTTGAGCGCGGCGGATTTAAGAATTGCTTTATTCCGGAAAGTAATTTGAAAGAAATAGACAGTAATTTTAAGTTTAATATTGTTGGGTTTTCTTCGTTGAAGGATGTGGTTGAGGATGTATTTAAATAGGTATAAGTTTTAAGTTGTAGGGTATGGTTAGTGGCAGACATAGTCGAAAAATTTATATTTTTGAACATTAGAACATTTGAGCATTTGACCGCATTGGAGTTTTCTTTCTAATATCTAATGCTCCAATGTTCCAATGCTCTATTTTTGCGGAGCAAAAATAAGGAGGTATTGTTATGCTGAGTCTTAACATTTTACGGGGGTGTTTTATTCTTATATGTACAGCGACAGGATATTCTTTCGGAGGGCAGGATCCGTATTTTTTAACTGTTGTAGGTTTTGCTGTTAGTGTGAGTATGGTAGTTTTTGAAACTTTGGCGAGAAAAATTTCTTTAAAAGGGCTATCTTCTACTGTTTTTGGTGTAATTTTAGGATTGATTTTAGCAAAAATATTTAGTGACGCGTTAAAGTTGTTCTCTATTCCGGATAATATTACTTATACGGTGAGGACATTTGTTACTCTTATATTTGTGTATTTAGGATTGACTCTTGGGTTGAAAGGTCGCAGTGAGTTTAATTTAGTGATTCCGTACGTTAAGTTTAAAAAACAGGAGATAAGAGAGGAAGAAGTTGTTGTTGATACAAGCTGTATTATTGACGGCAGAATTGTTGATATAGTTAAAACAGGATTTCTTGAAGCGAGGTTTATTGTTCCCCGGTTTGTGTTAAATGAACTTCATGCTTTAGCTGATTCAACTGACCATATGAAACGCCAAAAAGGAAAACGCGGGATAGAAATTTTACATTCTTTAAAAAAAGAACCTAATATTGAGGTGAAAATTTCTGATGAAGAAATATCAGTTGTAAAGAGTGTGGATGAGAAAATCGTAAAATTAGCGCAAGATATGGGCGCGGCGATTTTAACCACAGATTATAACTTAAACCGTATCGCTCAATTGCAAGGAACGAAAGTTTTAAACATTAACGATCTTGTTAATGCTCTTAAACCTACGTTTGTCGCGGGAGAACGGTTTTCTATAAAGCTGATGAAAGAAGGTAAAGAGCAGAATCAGGCAATAGGGTATTTAGAGGATGGGACGATGGTTGTAGTTGAAAACGCGAAGTGGCAAATTGGTAAGATGGTGAATATAGAAGTTATTTCTGTTTTACAGAGTCCTAGCGGCCGGATTGTATTTACTAAATTAGTATGAAAGCATCTGCGGTAATAGTATGCGCTGGTTATGGTCGGCGGTTAGGTAAGATTGATAAGGCGGTGTTAGAGTTAGAAGGAAAACCGCTTTTTTATTACGCTGTTAAAACTTTTGCCGGAATTGATGAAATAAAGGAAATAGTTTTAGTTTTACGGAAAAAACATTTAAGGGCGGCTAGAGTTTTAATTCCGCATAGTTATCATAACAAAAAAGTTTTTTTTGTTGAGGGAGGGGCTCGCCGGCAGGATTCTGTGTGTAAAGGATTAGCCGCGGTAAGTTCATCAGTGGATAATGTGCTTATCCATGATGGGGCCAGACCGTTTATCAGTAATAGAGTTATTAAAAATATTTTAAATAAGCTTAAGAAGAGTGAAGCGGTAATCTGTGGCGTTAAAGTTCCTGATACGGTAAAAATAGTAGAAAAAGGAATTGTTAAAAAAACCGTGGAGAGGGATAACTTATATCTTATCCAAACGCCCCAGGGGTTTAGGCGGCAACTTATTTTAACCGCATATGAACAATTTGGCGCTAGTAATGTTACTGATGATTCATCTATGTTAGAAAGTTTAGGCTATAAAGTAGAGGTAGTCAAGGGTGATGAGCTTAATATGAAAATAACCTATCCGCAAGATATTGCGTTAGCAGAGGCGATTATAAAACGGGTCAAGGGTCAGGGGTCAAGGGGCAAGAAAACATTAAATATTATGTAGGGGAGGGTAGAAATTTTAAATTTACCAATTAGCATTTATGTAAGAGAAACAATATTTAGTAATTTAAAATGGTAAATGGTGAATGGTGAATGGTGAATTTGAATGAAAAATTATAAAGTTGGATTAGGGTTTGATGTTCATAAGTTTAGCAAGAAGAAAAAGGAGTTGGTGTTAGGCGGGGCGATAATACCTTTAGCAAGAGGGTTGGAAGCTGTTTCTGATGGAGATGTTCTTCTTCATGCTGTAACAGACGCTTTATGTGGGGCCGCCGGATTAGGTGATATCGGTGATTATTTTCCTCCTTCAAATAAAGAGTTGAAAGGTATTGATAGTAAAAAAATAGCAAAGTTCATTTTTAAAAAAATAGTAAATAGATTTGAAATCATAAATATGGATATAACGATTATTGCTGATAAACCGCCGTTAGTTTTTCATAAAAAGGAAATCATGAAATCGTTGATAAACATATTCTATATATCAGCGATTAATTTAAAGATAAAGTCTAAAGAAGGATTGAATGTTTTAGGGGGCAAAGACGCTATTTCGTGTTTAGCCATGGTGTTGGTGAAACAAATATGAATAGCGTATGGCGGATAGCGTTTAGCGTATAGAGAAAAAAACGAAATAATATTATTATGTTGAAAATATATAATACATTAACTAGAAAAAAAGAAGAGTTTAAACCACAAGATCCGAAAGAAGTAAAAATGTATACTTGCGGGGTTACGGTTTATGACGATTGTCATATCGGCCATGGTCGGTCATTATATATCTTTGAGGTTATGCGTAAGTACTTGAATTATAAAGGAAAGAAAGAAGGATATAAAGTTAAATTTGTAAGAAATATTACTGATGTTGACGATAAAATAATTAATAAGGCGCGTCAGTTCGCCGCGGAAAAATCTTTAGTGTTAAGGGATGCTTTTAATGAGATTAGAACAACATATATAGATAGATATTACCAGGACTTGAAGTTGCTGCAAATACCGCCTGCCGATTCTGAGCCGCTAGCTACAGAAAACATAGATGATATGATTAAGTTTATCAGCGTTTTGATTGAAAAAGGGTTTGCCTATGAGGCATTAGGTAATGTTTATTTTACGGTAAGAAGACTTAAGTCGTACGGTAAATTATCGGGGAAAAAGATTGATGATTTGTTTGAATCGGTAAGGATTGATTCCGACCCTCTAAAAAAAGATCCTCTTGATTTTGCTCTTTGGAAAACGGCGAAAAACGATGAACCTTATTGGGAAAGTCCCTGGGGACGGGGGCGGCCCGGATGGCATATTGAATGCTCAGTTATGAGCCTGAAATACTTAAATACGGATACTTTAGATATTCATGGAGGAGGAAGAGATTTGATTTTCCCTCATCATGAAAACGAAGTTGCTCAAGCGCAAGCTAAGACACAGAAACCGTTCGCGAATTATTGGATACATCACGGATTAATAACTATAAATAGTCAAAAAATGGCTAAATCGTTAGGGAATTTTGTGACTTTGGTAGAGGTGTTGGGGAAATATCCTGCTGATGTTTTGAAGCTGTTTTATTTGCAGGCGCAATATGCAAGTTCTATAGACTTTTCCTGGGAGAAGATGGAGGAAGCTAAAAAAGCGTATGAGCGTATTGATATTTTAATAAATAAAGTGGAACGGGAACTTGCTTGCGGTAATTCTAAATTAAACGCGAAAGAATATGATGACATAAAAGAAAATAAAGATAAGTTCATTGAAGTTATGGATGATGATTTTAATATGCCCAAAGGTTTAGCTGTATTATTTGATATCGTTGCTCAGTGTAATAAACTAATGGAAAGCAGTGATGAAGAGAAAGTTTTGAAGTTGAGTTATGCTGTCGGAATAATAAGTGAATTGGCCGCGATATTTGGGTTAACTTTTCATAGGGATGGCAGTATTGATGATATTTCCGATGAACAGATTAAGGAGTTCATTGAGCAAAGAAATCAGGCTAGAAAAGCAAAGAATTATGCTGAGTCCGATAAAATTCGGAAAGGATTAGAAGAAAAGGGTGTCATTTTAGAGGATGAAAAGGAGAAAACTGTATGGCGAAGAAAAATAGGGAGTTAATGATATCTGGTAGGGGACGGGCTTGCTCCGTCCCGTTAATAAAAATAAAGAAAAAAGCGGTTTTTATTACGGTTGAAGGATTGGAAGGCAGCGGTAAAAGTAGTGTTATTGAATTTATGGAAAAACTTTTTAAACAGAAAAAGTTGTCGGTTAAGGTGTTCCGTGAACCGGGATCAACGTCTGTGGGTGAAAAGATACGCCAGATTCTTTTAGATAATAAAAATAAAGAGTTATCGGTTCATACGGAATTGCTGTTGTATTTAGCGGCGAGAACTCAGCTTATTGAAGAGAAGCTAATAAAAGCGTTGGCTAAGTATGCCGTGGTTGTTTGCGACCGGTTTTTTGATTCTACTCTTGTGTATCAAGGGTTTGCTTTGGGTTTAGGTGAAATTGTTAATAAATCTGTGGAGATGTTTTCATTAGGCATTAAACCTGATTTTACTATATACTTAGACGTTGCGCCTAAACAAGGTTTAGCAAGAATAAAAAATAAGGACAGAATAGAAGAAAGATCTATTGTTTTTCATCAGCGGTTAAGGAAAGGATATTTACAGTTAGCCAAAAATAATCCTAAAAGAATAAACGTTATTAATGCCACAGTATCCTTAGATCAAATCTTTGATAATGTAGAGAAGATTATTGATGAAATTTTGTAGGGGACGGGCTTGCCTCGTCCCGTAATAATGTCTTTTCTTATTGTTTCGTCGGGGGGTAGGTTTGACCCTTGCCCCTATAGTTAATTATGAACCAAAACAAAATCTTAGAATATTTTTCTCTTTTAATCAGTCATAATCTTTTGGGTTCTTCCTATCTATTTATTGGTAATAATTCGACAATTGTTAAGGATGTTATAAAACTTATTAACTGTAAAGATAATGATTTGTATTGCGGTCAATGTTGGGATTGTAAAAAAATAGAAGATTTAAGTCATCCTGACATTTTCAACGTTAAACCCAGTCCGCTCTCAATAAAGATTGAAAGTATCCGGGAAAGTATACGGTTTCTTTCTTTAAAGAGTTTTTGCTTGCGGCGTAAGGTTATTCTTTTAGAAGAAGCAGAAAGCCTCAGTAGTGAAGCTTCCAGCGCTTTTCTTAAAACATTAGAAGAGCCTCCGGCTAATTCATTTATTGCTATTTGTACGTCGAAATTGGAAGGAATGCTTCCAACGATAATCTCTCGGTGCAGGAAGATCTTTCTTCCGTTTTATGAGGGAGGTGTTAGTCAGGATTATTTAATTCCGCAAATTCGCGATTTTTTAAGAGGGGTTAACGTGAAATTTAAGAATCGGCGTGAATTTGCCGGATTTTTATGGATTTTGATTGTTATTTTTAGAGATAAATTAGTTGCTCAAACTGCCCTGTCAAATAATCGGTTGCTTAAAAATAGAGAATATGAGATAATTCCTAAGCTGTATAATCCCGCGCAAATTTACTATATTTTAAAGGATATTTTGAAGATTTATGGTGCTTATAACAGCGTTAATGAAAATTTAGCCCTAAATATGATAAGACTTAGTATGGAGAAGTAGATAGATATTTATTGAAATTTATAGAGATTAGCTCACTACGTTCGCGAAATTTGTAGAGATTTATTGTGGCTAAATTAGTATAACGATTAATTTCTATAAGTTTCTATGAATTTCAATAAATATCTATATTATTGGAGGTTAATATAAGATGAAAATAGCATTAATAAGGTTAAGAGAAGCTGGCCAGCTTATGAGTTATAGAGGCGCTGATGATATTGAAGTTAATGACTACGTTATTGTGGAAGCGGATAGAGGAGTTGATTATGGTGAGGTTGTTGAGGTTGGTGAAACTGAAGCTATCATTCAGGAGGATGAGTCTTGCCCTAAAGAGAAAAGTTCGTTAAAAAATATCCTGCGACGTGTTACGCCTCAGGATTCACAGCAAATAAAAGATAATCAACGTCAGGCAAAAGACTCCTTGAAGCTGTGTTCGCGAAAAATTCGAGAATATAAGTTGGCTATGAAGCTGGTAGATGCTGAGTATTCCTTTGATAGAAAGAAGATTGTTTTTTATTTTACTTCTGACGGACGGATAGATTTTCGTGAAGTTGTTAAGGATTTAGCAAAGATATTTAAAATAAGAATAGAAATGCGCCAGATTGGAGTAAGGGATGAAGCGCGGCTTTTTGGCGGCGTTGGGTCGTGCGGTCAACCGTTATGTTGTGTAAGGTTTCTTAAAAGCTTTGAACCGGTAAGTATGAAAATGGCTAAAACGCAGAGGTTGCCGTTAACTTCTGGGAAAATTTCAGGGATTTGCGGACGGCTTATGTGTTGCTTGTTTTATGAGTATAAGACATATCGTGATTTGGCAAAGGGTCTTCCTAAAGAAGGGCAAACCATAGAAACCCCGCAGGGAAAAGGTAAAGTTATTTCGGTTAATGTGTTGAAACGGACAGTTTGTGTTGATTTAGGAGATGGTAAGATTGAAAAGATTTCCTTTGATAAGCCTGAATAATTAAATAGATTGAAGATGGGAGATGACAGATGGCAGATGAAATATTCTTTATCTCCAATCTCCAATCTGCAATCCGCAATCTATTAATATGAATAAGTTTTATATTACTACGCCAATTTATTATGTTAATGCTAGCCCGCATATCGGTCATGCTTATACCAGCATAATTTGTGATTGTCTTGCCAGGTATAAACGAGCGGCAGGTGATCAAGTTTATTATCTTACCGGCACAGACGAACATGGAGAAAAGGTCGCTTCTGCCGCGGCTGGCGCCGGTCAAGAAATACAGGCTTTTGTTGATAACGTGAAGGGAAATTTCGATGATTTATGGCAAAAATTAAATATTACGTATGATTTTTTTATTAGAACAACTCAAAGTGACCATAAAGAAGTGGTAAAGAAGGTAATCACTGCCCTTGGTGAAAAAGGGGATATTTATAAAACAAAGTATCAGGGGTTTTACTGTATGCCTTGTGAATCATTTTGGACGCCGACGCAAGTGAAAGAGGCCTGCGGGGTGTGTTCTTTATGTAAGAGAGAAGTTGGGCCGATAGAAGAGGAAAACTATTTTTTTAGATTATCTAAATACTCGCAGTGGCTTAAGAAATATTTAGAAGATAATCCATCGTTCATTCAGCCAAAGATTCGGTATAATGAAGTCATGGGATTTTTAGATAATAATGTGTTAGCTGATTTGTGTATTTCCCGTCCGAAATCAAGAGTTAGCTGGGGCATAGAGTTTCCCTTGGATAGTGATTATGTTGTGTATGTATGGTTTGACGCTTTATTGAATTATATAAGCGCTGTAGGTTATGACGTCGATAGGGATAAGTTCAATCAATGGTGGCCGCCGGATATTCAGCTTATTGGTAAAGACATATTACGGCATCACGCTATTTTCTGGCCGATAATGCTGAAGGCGTTAGGGGTTAGTTTGCCAAAAGTTATTTTTGCCCATGGGTGGTGGAAAGTAGACGAAGAAAAGATGTCTAAATCTAAAGGTAATATCGTAAATCCGTATACGTTAATCGAAGATGTTGGTGTTGACGCGTTACGTTATTTTCTATTACGGGAGATTGCTCCTGGAGCTGACGGTAATTTTTCCCATCAAGCAGTAATTAATCGTCTAAACAGCGATTTAGCTAATGATTTAGGTAATTTAGTTTATCGTACGCTTAATATGGCAGAAAAATATTTTGAAGGTAAAGTTTCATCGAAAGACGGTGTGATTCCTTTTGAGTTTAAAAATGCCTTTGACGTTTTAGGTAAGGGATACGCTGGCTGTATGGAAAAGTTAGATTTTGGCGGCGCGCTTGATTTTGTGTTTGATTGTATCAAAGTGATGAATAAATATATAGAGGATACAAAACCCTGGGGGTTATGGAAGGAAAAGAAAATTGATGAGTTAGGAGAGTTTCTTTACGCTCTTTTGGAAGGTATACGAATTGTCGCGGGATATCTGTACTCTTTTATGCCCCAAACTTGCCACTCTGTATTTAGGCAGTTAGGAGTAGATAAAGAGGTAGTTAATTTTTCAGAGTGGAAATGGTCGCGAAAAAAGGTTTATTCAGTAAAAAAAGAAAAGCCGTTGTTTCCTAGGATAGAAATAGAATAAATAATAGATAACAATAATTGTAGGGACGCCGCTTGTCTGCGCCCGATAGTTTTAATTCATAAATATGATTTGGCCTAATGATATGTTCATCCAATTGTTGATAATTTTATATTATTACGGGCGTAGACAAGCGACGCCCCTACGGAATTTTTTAAAACCGAATTCGTCATATCTTTAAAATGCAAAGGGTTATATCTATTATTAAATCTCTATATTCTTATGTTAATAGATTCTCACTGTCATATTAATTCATTATCAGCCAGCGATAGAGAAAGTGTAGTTTCTTCAAGCCTTTTAGATAATTTAATCTGTATAGATTCCGGCATTGACTACAAAACTATTCAAGAATCTGTATCCCTTTCACAGAATCACCCATTTATATATACCGCGGCAGGGTTTCATCCATTTTCGGCGTCGAGTTTTTCCTCGGAGACAATTGATTCGTACAAAAAGATAATTGATCAAAATAAAAAAATTGTTGCTATTGGAGAGATAGGGCTAGATAGTAACGCTGATATTAGTCTGGATATTCAGGAGAAAGCGCTGCGCGCTTTTATAAGTTTCGGCTGTGAAAAAAAATTACCGGTCATGCTTCATAACCGTATGTCCGATTTAAGAATGTTTAAAATCCTTGATGACTTCTTTCCATTATATGAAAAAGTGGTTTTTCATTGCTTTTCTTATGGGGTAGAAGTTTTAGATAAGATTTTGGATAAAGGGGGGATTGTTTCATTTTCGTTAAACGTTTTGCGTAATAAAAAGGATATTATCGCGTCTTTAAAAAAGTGTCCTCTCCAGAATTTGCTGTTTGAAACCGATTCTCCCTATATGCGTATAAAGGGAGTTAGGTCAACGCCGTTAGATATTGAAAAGGTATACGAATTCGCGGCTAAGACTAAAGGAATTCCGCGGCAAGATTTAGAAACGGCAGTCTTTTCCAACACCCAAAGAATATTTCAAATATTGTAGGGGCCGACGGCTGTTGGCTCGTTACTATGTATGACCCGTTATATACCATGAAAAAAGTAGTCATCCTAAAAATCGATAGTTATGATGTTGACGTTATCAAGGATAAAGTTAAGAAGGCTATTTATGAGCATTTTTCTTTTGATTCCCTTTTTTCTCCCGGCGATAAAATTCTTCTTAAACCAAACTTGCTTATGCCATCTAATCCTGATGAAGCAATAATCACCCATCCGGTAGTGGTTTCAGCCGTCAGCAAAATTTTTAAAGAAGCAGGATTCGAGGTATGTCTTGGCGATGCTCCCGGCGTTTTTTGCGGTAATAAGGATTTAGATAGTGTGTATGATGCAACAGGTATTAAAAAAATCGCTCAATCAGAGGGAATCCAGCTTTTGTATCCTAAAGAAAGTGTTGTGTGTTCTGATATCCCGTTATGTTGGTGGGCTTGTCCTGATGATTTACGAAGGGGGGATTCGAAGGAAGAAAAATTTAAAATGATAAACATGCCTAAGTTAAAAACGCATGAAATAATGGTTTTAACATTAGCGGTAAAAAACTTGTACGGATGTATCAGCGGTCTTTATAAAAGCCGGCTGCATTGTCTTTATCCCACAACAGAAAAGTTTAGCGATGTTATAGTGAAATTGTATAAAATGATAAAACCATCTTTAAACATTGTTGACGGTATCGTCGCTTTAGAGGGTCAGGGCCCGGCTAAAAAAGGTACGCCTAGGAAAGTAGGTATTATTGTCATAGGTGATGATGCCTTATATGTTGATTATGTGATAGGTAACTTTCTTAATTTAGCACCGGGTCTAAATCCTTTGATAAAAAAAGCGCGGCAGTTAGGATTAATTAAAGAAGAAGAGTTAGAAGTCATATCAGAAATAGGTGATACTAAAGTTAGTGATTTTAAGTTTCCTAATACCTTCATTTTAAATCGTGTGCCGCCGTTTGTTTTAGTCGTGTTAAAATTACTTCTTAAGTTTAAGCCGGCAGTTAATTATAAAAAATGTAAAAATTGCCGGATGTGTGAGAAGGTATGTCCGGCGGCGGCAATAAGTATGGATACAGGTAAGGTTGTGATAGAGTACAAAAAGTGTATTATGTGTATGTGTTGCAGTGAGATGTGTCCCTTTGGGGCTATAGATGTAAAAAAGAGTTTTTTGTTAAGACTTTCGGATATGTTACATAAAAAAAGACATCCTGTAGATCAGGATGCCTTGATTCCAACGATTAAGAAATGATTACAGAGATTATTGCCTTTTCATAGAGGCAATAGGGTAATCTGTGTAATCTAAAATAATCACTGTAATCAGGTATAATTTTTATAAAATTATACCCGGAGATTATACCAGGGGGAAGAATAATGAAGGCTGTAGATGTAAAAAATAATCAGTTGTTTTATCTAGACCAGACTAAACTTCCTTTAAAAGAAGTTTGGCGGCAATGTAAAAATTTAAGAGAAGGGTTTGTTGCTATAAAACAGTTAAGGGTAAGAGGCGCGCCGTTAATCGGTGTGTTTGCCGCTTACTGTATGGCGCAATCTGCCAAAAAGTTTTCTCTTCAAAAAAGGCGGTTTTTGGCGCAGTTTAAGGAGGGGATAAACTATCTTAAAACTTCTCGACCCACGGCAGTTAATTTATCTTGGGCCTTAGATAGGATGGAAAGAGTAGTTTTTGATAATAGGGAAGAGTCTTTATCCAAAATAAAGAGTTCTCTCTTTAAGGAAGCTGTTGCTATACATAAAGAAGATATTGGGTTGTGCCGAAAAATGGCAGAGTTTGGGGTAAAGTTGATCAAAAAAGGAGATAGGATACTAACTCATTGTAATGCTGGGGCGTTAGCTACGGGGGGAGATGGTACAGCGGTCGCGGTTATTTATAAGGCGCATAAAGTTTATAAAGATATAAAAGTGTATGCTGATGAAACTAGACCTCTTTTACAGGGCGCGCGACTTACCGCCTGGGAACTTCAAAAAAACAATGTTCCTTGTACTTTAATTTGCGATAATATGGCAGCCTACCTTATGCAGAAAGGTACCATCGATAAAATTTTTGTCGGTGCTGATAGGATTGCTTCTAATGGTGACGCGGCAAATAAAATAGGTACCTATAGTTTAGCTGTTGTAGCTAAATATCATAAAGTGCCGTTTTATGTGGTTGCGCCGTTTAGCACGTTTGATTTGACGTTAAAAAACGGAAACCAAATTCCTATTGAAGAAAGAGCGGATGATGAAGTAAGGACAGTTTTGGGTAAGGTTGCTATCGCGCCCAAAGACATTCCAACGGTTAATCCCGCGTTTGATGTTACTCCGAATAAGCTTATTACCGCTATAGTTACTGATAAGGGGATAATTTATCCGTCATTTATAAAAAATATTAAGAAATTATTATGTGTATGAATGAATTAGATTGGATAGATTTATTGAAGAAGAAAACAGGAAAGAGCAAAGATGTTCTTGTTGGTATAGGAGATGACTGCGCGCAGGTTAAAACCGGAAAAAATAAAGTTTTGTTAAAAAGCGATTTGTTTATGGAAGGAGTTCATTTTAAAAAGAATAAGATTGATTACAAAACTTTAGGACAGCGGGCAGTGTGTCGTGTTCTTTCTGACTTTGCCGCTTGTGGAGGGCGTCCTAAATTCATTGGCGTTTCAGCGGGAATTCCTTCTTATGTAAAGAACCATGAGTTAGATCAAATACTTGCTGGTATTCTTTTTTGTGGTAAAAAATATAAGTTTTCGTTAGTTGGTGGTGATACGGCAAAATCTTTGAAGTTGTTTTTAGATATATGGGGCGTAGGCGAAACCGATAAGTTTATTTCAAGAAAGCAAGCGAAAGTTGGTGACTATATTTTTGTGACCGGGCCGTTAGGTCAGCGGGCTTTTGATTGTGTTTTTGAACCGAGAATAAAAGAAGCTCAAGGGTTAGTTAAGAATTTTAAAGTGAATTCAATGATTGATATTTCCGACGGATTTATTATTGACCTTTACCGCGTTTTGAAAGATAGTGGGAAGGGGGCTTGTATTGAGCGCGATAAATTACCGTTAACTAAAGGGGAATCAGATCTTTATCGCGGGGAAGATTATGAGTTGATTTTTACTGTAGATAAGAGTGAGAAAAAGATAAGTTACTTAAGTAAAAAATTCCACTTTATCGGCAGGATTAAGAGTGATAATTTTGGGTATAAAATGCGGATAGCGAATGAATGCAGAAATATCAGTATTAAGGGATATACTCATCAATTGGGAAGTAAGTAGCTTGTTGAATAAGTTTAAAGATTAGAAATGAAAATAGGTGATAAGAAAGTATGGTAGTAATGTCGCAATCTTCATCGGAAACAATTTTATTAGGTAAGCGGTTTTCTAAACTCATTACTGGCGGGGATATTATTCTTCTTGAAGGTGATTTGGGGGGAGGAAAAACTACGTTTGTAAGTGGGGTGCTAGAAGGATTTGGTTATAGAAAAAAAACTCAAAGTCCGTCATTTACGCTGGTGCGACAATATAAAGTTAGAAAGTTGGATATTTACCATATAGATTTGTACCGGCTTATGAAAGGGGATGATATATTTAATTTAGGAGTAGAGGAGTACATGTATAAATTTGGCTATTGTTTTTTAATTGAGTGGGGCGAAAAGATTGAAGATAGCTTACCGCGGTATTTAAAATTAAAGTTTTCTTTTGTTAAAGAAAACAGCCGTAAAATAGTCATATCGTCTAAGGGGTATGATAAAAGTAGATTGAAAGTATTAGGGTAGGTATATGGTTTTTTAGGTTAAGTAGTTTGATAAAGGTCAAGAGGCCGGTAGGGTAGTTGGGTAAGGGTTAAGTGTATAATCATTAACTACCTGACTGTTAAACTAAATCGGTATATTGACCCAAGCCCAATAACTTTTGACAAGGGGTTATACATGAATTTATTAGCAATTGATACTACTACCGATAATGTTTCCTTAAGTATAATGAAGGAAGATAAAATTATCGTGGATTTTAACCGCAGGATTAGATTTGGTGCTTCTAAGGTTATGCCGTTAATAGAAAAACTTATTAAAAAAGCGTCATTAGATTTAAAAAAGATTGATGCTTTTGTTATTGGCGCGGGGCCTGGGTCTTTTACGGGGTTACGGATTTCTTTTAGTATTGTTAAGGGGTTTGGCTTGGCGTTGAACAAACCCATAATCAAGATAGGTAGTTTTTATTCGTTGGCGTATCCTTTTATTGGGGGCAAGCATAGGAATATAGCTGTTGTTTCTGATGCTCGGCGTCAGTTGATATACACAGCGTCTTTTAAAATAAACAAAAATAGTTTTAAAATGGAAGGCAAAGAGAAATTGATAAAATTAGAAGATTTTGTTAAGGGTAAGAAAGACTGCCTTTTTATTACCCATGATAAAGAGTTAAGAACGAAAGTGTTAAGTTTATATCCAGATATATCTTTCTATAATAAAGATGTTTGGCCCAAATCGGCGTATTTACTGGAATTAGCAAAGAGTTATTATATTAAGGAGAAATTCACTTCCGTAAATAAGCTGGAGCCGTTATATTTACATCCTAAGACGTGCCAGATAAGAATGAATAGTGTTTAGTTGTTAGTATATAGTATTTAGTGGAGAGGATATAGAAAAAATTTATTTGAAAATTTAAAATGGTAATTGGTAAATGGTAAATTTAAAATGGAAAAGATGTATAGACCATTATTTATTGAAGTAGATTTAGGGGCGTTGAAGCGAAACGCTCGTAAGGTTAAGAATTACCTTGGCGCGGATACGGGAATGATTGCCGTTATTAAGCAGGCTGCTTACGGCCATGGGTTAGTACCTGTTGCGCAAGCTCTATCTGATGAAGGCGTTGATTTTTTTGGCGTTGGCAGTATTGAGGAAGCGGTTGAGTTAAGAAATAATGGTATTAAGAATTCTATTTTTGTTCTTACGACGGTATTGCCTGAGTTTGCTGACTTATTTATTGAACATAACATAGTTCCTACAATTACGGATATTTCCTTTGCTAAAAAATTAAGTAAGGCGGCAGTAAAGCGAAATGTTAAAGTTAGCGCGCATATTAAGATTGATACGGGAATGGGGCGGCTGGGTGCTTATTCCAAAGACGCCTATAAATTTATTGATGGAGTAAAAAGGTTGGATAATCTTTGTTTAGATGGGTTATATACTCATTTTCCTGTTGCTGATAGTGATCCTGAGTTTACGCGCAAGCAGATAGATATTTTTAATAAGGTCATAACCCAGTTAAAAAATGATAATATTAGGTTTAATTATTATCATTGCGCTAACAGCGCGGCGATAGCTAATTATAAAGACTCTCATTTTAATATGGCTAGGCCCGGGATTATTCTTTATGGGATAAACCCGTCGGTAAATAAAGATTTAGACGTTGAGCCGGTGTTATCGTTAAAATCCAAAGTTGTTTTTGTTAAAAAAATTGATAAAGGGATGAGCGTTAGTTATGGCCGTACCTTTACCGCTGATAAATCTACCTACATAGCTACTGTGGCTGTCGGATACGCTGATGGCTACCCTTTAGCGTTATCTAATAACGCTAAAGTCATCATAAAAGGAGAAGCTTTTAAGTTGGTGGGTAGAGTTTGTATGGATCATATTATGGTGGATATTGGTGATAGAAATGATATTAGTATAGGGGATGAGGTTACTTTAATCGGCAAAGAAGCTGATAGTAGTGTTAGCGCTGTTGATTTAGCTGACTGGGCCAAAACCATTCCCTACGAAATCTTAAGCCGCCTTTCTCTAAAAATCCCTAGAATGTATATGATAAAATAATCATATTCTGAGGTATATAAGGTTATGTTAACTCAGATTGTCTAAAACAAGTTACAAAGTTTAGGATAATTTGATATAATACTTTTCAGGAGGAAAATACGATGAATTCGTTTAAACGGGATAATGTAGAGTTGCCTTTAAGTTCGATATGGCTTATGAATTCTATAGCCGAATATAAAGGAAAACAAGAACTTTATATAAAACAGTCGCCGCAGGTTCTAAAGACACTTTTAGAAGCGGCGCTTATTGAAAGCGTGGAATCATCAAATCGTATTGAAGGTGTTACGGTTGATAAGACGCGTCTTAAGCCTCTTGTATTTGGTCACAGTAAGCCGCGTGATCGTTCAGAAGAAGAAGTAGCCGGATACAGAAAAGCGCTTGAATTTATTCATAAGAAGCATCAAAGTTTAAAGATTAATCTAGAAACGATTAAAGAGCTTCATCGTTTGTGTAGAGGAGAATTATGGGACGCGGGAAAATGGAAAGAAAAAAATAATGATATTATCCGAAAGTATCCTGATGGCAGGGTTGAGGTGATATTTAAACCAGTAAAAGCAAAAGATGTTTCGGATATGATGAATCAGCTTTGTCTTATTTATGAAAACAGCATTAATCAATTTAAATATCCGGGGCTCTACGCGGTTGCTTGTTTTGTGCTGGATTTTTTAAGTATACATCCATTTCGTGATGGGAATGGAAGGGTATCGCGGGTGCTTACCCTTCTTGCTTTATATCAACATGGATTTATATTTGGAAAGTATATAAGTCTTGAGCGGATTGTTGAACAATCAAAAGAAACTTATTATGAGACACTTAATAAAAGCTCTCAAAAGTGGCATGAGGCTAATCATGATATTATTCCGTGGTTTAATTATTTTCTTGGGACAGTACTGGCAGCTTATAAGGAATTTGAGGAACGCTCGGGAAATATAATCCCCGCGCGTGGAGCAAAAACCGAGATTATTATTAAAGCGATAGAAAAGCAATTAGGAGAATTTACTCTAGGGGATATTGAAAGGGAATGTCCTTCAGTTAGCCGGGACATGATAAAAGTAATCTTTAAAAAATTAAAGAAAAGAAAAAAGATTAAATGTTTAGGTAAGGGGAAAAGCGCTAAATGGAAAAAAACTTAATAAGGTATTAACTCTATTAATAGGGTAATTAATAGGGTAATTAAGGATATTGGTGATATCTGTATCTTATTCTACGAAATCGTAAGCCGCTCCTCCTCAAGAATCCCTCGGATTTACGGTCACAGATTTTTTCAATTTTTTTTTCAAAATTCTTGGCAATTTTCGCGAAAATATGGTATTATTATTTTAACTTATAAATTCCTCAACGGTGGTTTTTTGTAAGTCTTTTATTATCAATAACTTATATATTTAGGGTGTAAAGATATAATATTTATAGGAGAAATTTATAGTAAATTCGAGCTATTTTAGGAGGGCGAAAATGAGAAAATTAGTCAGTTTAGTAGTATTGGGATTGGTTTTAATTGCGGGTTTTAGTGTTTCCGCGGCGGATGAGGGGCCGGCTGATGTGTATGTGGATAGAAGTACGAATGTTCTTATGGTAAAAAAGTCAGGCGAGATTAAATATAGTCCTTTTATTATAAAAGGAGTAAATTGGTCGCCGGCAACAAAAGCGCCTAAATATGGAGCGAAATTAGACGGATCGGGATATTATAGAGGCGATAAGTTTATTCCGTTTGAAACAGAATATGGGTTTTTTGGAGGAATAGAAGGAAAAGAGCTTTTGAATGGTTGGTTAAGAAATGAACTTTTTCAGCATTATAAAGATAGCCAGGATAAAGAGGGTATTAAAAAAGGAGATATTACTTTAATAAAAGAGATGAATACAACAGCAGTAAGAATATCTGCTAATTTGGGAAGTAATTTAGATAAATATGAAGATTATGAAAATAAAATAAAAGAAGTTTTGGATGAATTTTATGCCAAAGATATTATGGTTATTCTTACTGTGGCTTTAGATGAGGAAGATATAAGTCATCAAAAATACAAGAAAATTGTAAATTCCTATAAAGATCATCCAGCTATTCTTATGTGGGTAATAGGAGATGAATGGAATTTTAATAAATTTAATTCTAGTTCTTGGGATTTAGAAAAAAGTATTAAAGTTGTTAATACTATCGCTGGTGAGATTCAAGCAATTGACACTCATCATCCTGTTTGTTCAGTTTTGGCGTCATATAGTGAAGCAAAAGATGTCCATTATAATTCTGCCATTGCGGCTGAACGTTTAGGAGGTAGTACTATAGACGATATCTCGGCTATTTTGAAAGCGTGTTCTAATATTGATGTCTGGGGTGTTAGTATTTATAATGGAGATAATTTTGGTGATCTTTTTGAACAATGGGGGGATCAATGGAACAGGTGTGGACAAATAGTTAAGCCATTTTTTATTAGTGCGTTTGGTGTGGATAGTTTTTGTACGAATGCCTTTAAGCTATATGGTGGAAGAAATAATCATTTAGGAGTAAAATTGGCTGATCAAATTCGTGGACAAGAAGATCAGGAAACCCAAGCTATGGTTAATGCTAAACTTTGGCGTGAGATTGTGGCACATTTAGCGACAGATACATATGGCGAACAATGTTTAGGAGGGTTAGTTAGTAATTTTAATGATGAATTATGGCGTGTTGGTAATAAGTACGCGGGGATAGATTTAAAAAAGTTGGATTCATATAAGTATATTCGATGGAATAAGGATACTGCTACCAGTTACGATGATTATAATTATGAAGGTTTTGTTTTGCAAAGAATTAGTCCTGATAGTAATAATCCCGATAAAAGTTATATTATTCAAAATGTAGAGTGGCTGGGTGTTGTTACTGCTGATAGAGTTCCAAAATTGACGTATACAAGAATGCAGGAAGAGTGGATGGATAATGCCGTGGTTCTTACTACCCCGGTAGTTACGGATACGGGAGAATATACAGATAACAGTAGAAAACTTTCCGCGTCATGGACAATCCCTCAGGGCGCGAAAGAGTTTAAATATAGAATTACCGAAGGAGGGATAGATAGATATTCTCGAATAGTTGTGGATTGGAAATCTGTTGGAGAGAGTAATTCTGTTGATGTTGATAATTTGAATTTAGTTAATGGAGTTAAGTATTATTTTAGCGTTAAAGCTATAAATGAAGCAGGCTCGGAGCAAATTGGATATTCCGATGGTATAACAATAGATACTACACCGATAATTACTAAGTTTAACAAACAGTGGGTTGTTCCTGGTTCTTATTTTATTATTCGAGGCAACGATTTTGGTAAATATAATTCATCTGTAAGTGTTAGATTTATAGGAAATAGTGATGCTGCTAACGCTGAGATCCGTGTATGGAGAGATGATTATATTTTTTGTGTAGTACCTAAAATTGAAACGGGAGAATATACAGTAACAATTACTAATAGTACGGGGAAAAAAATAGAAGGTAAAGAAAAAAAGGTTAATGTATCAAAAAATGTTTATGTAACTGGTTTAAATCCTTCATTTGGAAAAACCGGAGAAGAGATGAAAGTTCAGGGTAGTAATTTTGGAGTGAAAGACGGTGATAGTAAAGTATATATCTATGATAGGGCTATGCAAAAAGTTGAATGTGAAATAAATTCTTGGTGTGATTGGATGATTAACATTGTTATACCAAAGGATATAAGTAAAAGTGATTACTATAGAATTAGAGTAGAAACAAAAGATGGTAAAAGTTATTTGAGGTGGTTCTATATTTATAAAAAAGATATTAGGATATACTCGATGAGTCCTTCTTCAGGGGTAATAGGTCAATACGTGACATTATATGGCATGAATTTTGGAAACAAAGATGATAATAGTAAAGTTTATCTATATGACTCAACAAATAATAAAATTGAGGGTAATATTGTTGAGTGGAAGTGGAGTAATTATTCAATTGTGTTTAAAATACCAGAGGTAGATAAATTTGGTATTTATAAAGTAAAAGTAGAAACTAAAAACGGAATGAGTAATTTAATGAACTTAACCGTTCGAGATAATTCAACTAGCCGATATTCATCATGGTTAAGAAGGTTTATGGGCCGTTTTTAAGGTTAAAGAAATTGAAATGAAATCTAAAACCAAAATGATCAGTTTAGCATTGGTCGTTTTAGGATGCTTGATTTTTAGCGGATGCGCCAGAACTATTATGTATGGCGCGCAGCAGATTCCGTCTTCTGTTGGACAGATTCGTAAAGGCTGGTCAACGAAAGAGGATGTTATCACCATGCTAGGAAATCCCGCTCAAGTTACGCGTTCCGATTTGGGCGAAGAAGTTTTAGTTTATGAGGCGGTAACCGAGAGGCCGCGGGCTTCCATTTGGTCGGTGATTTTTTTTGATATTGGGTCTAAACCGGGAATGAAAAAACAGACGACCAGGTTAACGGTTACCCTTGATTCCATCCAGGTAGTACGGGACTACAAAGTAGATGAATTATATACTGAGTATTTAGTTCCTGCTTATGGAGATAATAACGCCGCCGCCCATAATGCCGCAATCGGTCACGCTAATATTCAACGGCAGCATAATATATCAAGGCAGCATCAGGCTAGTGTTCAACAGCGTTATAATATGCCGGGGCGGTATTAATCAATTTAAACTTATCAATGACATCGTTCACAAAAAAGCCTGGCTTTTTTGTGAACGATATTATATTATTTAGAGAATAACTTTGTATAGATTTTTATTCCCTCCGGTGCTATAATTTTTATAGTTCAATTTTATCACCCGTTAAAATTTATCTTATGAATCAAGATTATCAAAAAAGTAAATTGATAGGAGAAATTCTACTTGCTGAAGGAGTAATTACTTCTAATCAGTTAGCTGACGCTTTAGAGTTTCAACAGAAAAACGGCGGTTTTTTTTGTTCTATTATCGTGAAAATGGGATTTTCTCAGCCTCAGGATGTGTTTAAGGTCTTAGCTGGACAGTTAGGCGTTGATTATGTTGACCTAAAAAAAGAAAAGATTGAGCCTAAAGCTGTTTCCAAGGTGCCCGTTAAATTAGCCCTTCATTATGAAATGATGCCGTATAGGTTCGATAAGCAAACGCTGGTCATAGCGTTATCAGACCCTTTAGATATTCATAAACTGGATGATTTAAAATTATTACTGGATATAGATATAAGGGCTGTTTTAAGTTATGAAAAAGACGTTTTAGAAACTATTCAGAAGTATTATGGTGTAGGCGCTGATATTTTGGAAGATATGATGAGCCAGTCGGACGTTGAAGATAAGATAAGAGTGAGAGCTTCCACTGTTGAGGATATAGAAACCGCGGTCGAAGACGCCTCCATTATTAAATTTGTGAATCATATTTTTACTCAAGGCATAGAAGAAAGAGCGACGGATATTCATTTAGAACCTTACGAAAACGAGTTAAGAGTTAGGTTTCGTATAGACGGTTTTTTATATGAAGTGCCTATCCCTGAATCTATAAAACTGTTTCATCAGGCGATTGTTTCCCGCGTGAAAATCATGGCAGCGTTAGATATTGCCGAACATCGTCTTCCTCAGGACGGGCGTATAAAGATAAAAATAAAAGGAAGTGAATTGGATTTGCGTGTTTCAATCTTGCCGTCGGCGTATGGAGAGTCAGTTCAAGTAAGAATATTAAGTCCCGCGTCTTTTATGCGATTAGATAATTTAGGCTTAATGAAAGATGATTTAAAGAAAATTGAAGGCCTGATAAATAAGCCTTATGGCATAGTTTTTGTTACTGGGCCTACGGGCAGCGGTAAATCCACCACGCTTTACGCCGCCTTAAGTGAAAAAAATGTTGCCGGCAATAAGATTATCACGACCGAGGATCCTATAGAGTATCAGCTTAGGGGAATAACTCAGATTCAGGTTCTTCCTAAGATAGGGTTAACTTTCGCTGAAGGATTGCGCAGTATTTTAAGGCATGACCCTGACATCATAATGGTTGGTGAGGTAAGAGACGCTGAGACTGCTGAGATAACTATTCGTTCGGCAATGACAGGGCATCTTGTTTTTTCCACGCTGCATACTAATGACGCGGCAAGCGCTCCTACGCGCCTTATTGATATGGGTATTGAACCTTTTTTGGTGGCGTCGTCGCTAGAAGGCATCATTGCTCAGCGGTTAGTTCGAGTAATATGCTCTAAATGTAAGAAGAAAGTATCTGTTTCTACCGAAATTCTTAAGAAGTCCGGCATAGATTTAAAAGAAAAAAGTATAGAAGTTTTCGAAGGTAAAGGCTGTCAAAGTTGTCGCCAGACAGGATTTAAGGGGAGAACCGCTATTTTTGAAGTGTTAATGATGACTGACGAGATTAGGGAATTAATATTTAAGCGGGTTACCAGTCAGGTTATTAAAGAACAGGCGTTAATTCAAGGGATGCACACTTTAAGACAGGACGGTTTGAGGAAGGTTTTATCAGGAGTAACTACCTTAGGCGAAGTTATGAGAGTTACATAAATAGTATTTAGTCGTTAGTATATAGTATTTAGTGAAGATAATTCCGAACTCAATATGTCTATATTTTTGTATAAAGCAAAGAAAGGGCCGTCTGAGATTGTCGAAGGCCAAATAGAAGCGCAGAGTAATCAGGAAGCGGTATCAAAACTAGACGCCTTAGACCTTTTTCCTCTAGTAATAAAAGAAAAAAAAGTTTCCTTTGGACGTAAATCAAAAGTCGCGTTAAAGGATTTAGTAGAATTTACCCATCAGCTTGCTACTTTAATTAATTCGGGATCAACGCTTATATCAAGTCTTAGTACGTTAGCGTCTGCGACTGATCAGTCAAATCTTAAACCAGTAGTTTTAGATGTAATTGCTCAAGTTAAAGAAGGTGTGCATTTTTCTCAGGCGTTGGAGAAATATCCTTATATTTTTTCTCAATTATACATTTCTTTAGTTAAGACCGGTGAAGCTTCCGGTACTTTAGGGCAAAACTTATCACGTATCGCTCAGTTTTTAGAAGAAGAATTAGATTTCTACACTAACATAATTTCAATTTTAACTTACCCTTTTATAATCGTTGGAGTGGGAATATTGACTATTTTTGCTTTACTGAAATTTGTTATTCCGAAATTAGTGGGTATTTTTGATGATATTGGCCAGGCGCTTCCTTTACCGACATTAATATTAAAAAATATTTCTGATGTGTTTTCACGGTATTGGATTATTATCTTAGGCGCAGGTATTCTTTGCGTCTTTATTGTAAAGAGGTATTTTCTAATTCCTAAAAATAGGATCTGGTGGGATGAAGTTAAATTGAAGATGCCGTTGGTAGGCGTGTTGCTTAAGAAAATTGAAATAGCGAGGTTTTCCAGAACATTATCGATTCTTCTTAAAAACGGGGTTACTATTGATTCATCGTTGAGGGTTGTTACAAAAACTATTTCGAATGTTTTTTTTCAACGCCAGGTAGAACGGGTAGAAAAACAAATTAAAGAAGGGATGTCTTTAAATGAGGCATTGAAGTCAATTAATGTTTTCCCGGCTACTTTTATCAATGTTGTTACAGTCGGCGAGGAGTCAGGTTCTTTAGATAATGTTTTAGAGAACTTATCCGTTGATTACAATAAAGAAATTCACCGGAAAATGAAAGCGGTGTTAGGTATTTTAGAGCCTATGCTGATTTTAGGCGTGGGCGTAATAGTGGGATTTGTTGTTTTAGCGATGCTGTTGCCTATTTTTCAGATAGATTTTAATTTTTGAGAGCGTTGATATGTGTTTGCAGTGCGTTAAGAATCAAAAACGAATTTTTTCGGGAACGCAAAAATTCCCTGCGAGAATTTTTACTGGCGCTTCACCCTTAAAAATCCTTCCTTTCAGGAAGGATACCATGCTTTTAAAGGTTCAGAGCCTCCCTCTTAAAATTGTTTTTGATTCTTTCCATAATTTGTAAACTTTAATCGTTGAAAGTATACATGATAATTTTTTTAAATTTTTAGAATAAAGTTAAGAGTTTAATAATATGCGTGGGTAGAGAGGAGGAATTGAAAATGAAAAAGGGGTTTACTTTAATTGAATTAATGTTGGTTGTAATTATTATTGGTATTTTAGCCGGTGTAGTTGCTCCACGATTAGCTGGTCGGGCCGAAAAAGCTAAGCAGGAAGTTGCTCGGGCGGCTGTTACGGCAAGTCTTCCCGCGGCAATAGACCTTTATGAGTTAGACGTTGGCAGTTATCCTCAAAGTTTAGATGATTTAGCGACTCAGCCTTCAGACGCCCAAAGTTGGGATGGTCCATATTTAAAAAAAGCGGCGCGTGATCCATGGGGAAGAGATTATCATTATAGTTATCCTTCAGAACACGGCGGTGATTTTGATGTTGCTTCAGAGGGTCGTGATGGTATTTTAGGAAGTGAGGATGACATTGTTAGTTGGGAGTAGTAGAGAAAGGGTCAAGGGTCAAGGGTCAAGAAAATTTAAAATATGTAGGGGAGGGTTTGTAACCCTCCCGTTATAAAGATTATGGGGGGGTATTGCGTTCCGCGATACGATATAAAGAGAATGTATCGTTTTAAAAAGAGAAGAGGATTTACGTTAATAGAATTGCTTCTGGTTATCACGATTATTTCTGTTTTAGCAGGAGTTAGTTTTCCTTTCATAAAAAATACTATTCAATCTACGCGGTTTAAATCTTTTTCCAATAAAACGTATCTGTTTTTAGATTACGCTAAAACACAAGCTATTCTTAGAAGTATAGTTTTAAAAGTTAGAATAGATTTAGATAACGCGATAATGGTTATAATAGAAACAGATGATGAGCTGGTAGAGTCGGTTGTGTATAAAATCAATATTCCTGAGAAAGTAAGTATAGAATCAGAAAACGAAGAAATCTTTTTCTATCCCGACGGAACACTGCAGCCGATTCAAATAACAATTTCTGATGATAAAGGACGAAGCATCTTGGTTACGAGTAAGGGAATAGATGGAAAAATTGTGACAGGGCAATAAATAATATGATATATGTAGGGGCCGACCCCCTACAATATTTGTAATTCTATTTGAAAAATGAAATCTAATAAAGGAATATTACTGTTTGAAGTCGCGTTTGTTGTTCTTTTGGTATCTATCATTTCGCTGTTTTTATTTAGAGGGTTTGGTGTTTTTTTAAAAGCGGGAAGAAAGAGCCTAGATTATCTTAAGTTGAGCAGCTTGGTAGAGGAAAAATTTTGGGATTTAGAAATGATTGAGGCAAAAGATGGATTTTTGTCTAAGGATGTAGCGTCGAGGGGTGAGTTTGAGCGGATACCTTTTAAATGGAATATGAATCTTGTGACGGTTGACGATAGTAGTTTGAATAAATGTATTTTAAAAATAGAACGCCAGGGTAATCGAAAATTATCTTTAGACGCGATTATCTTTGTATCGGTGAAAGAGGAATGAAGAAAGGATTAACTTTAATTGAGGTAATGGTGGCGGCGCTGATTTTTTCATTTATATCAGTTGCCTTATACATGTTGTTGAGTACAGGGATATCTGTGCGTAAAAAGGTAGAGGCAAAACAGGGAACCTATCAGACCATTAATTTAAATCTGGAAAACATTGCTCTTTCGTTGCGTAACGTTGTGTTTTTTAGTAATGTTAGTGCTGGATTTAACGGCACTATAGAAGATGATATTCCAAGGTTAGAGTTTTATACGCAGAATTTTGATTACGCGCGGGGGTATCCTAAAGTTTCACTGGTTAAGTATAGGTTTGAAAGTGGTTTTTTGTATAAGGAAATTAAAAGTCCTTTTGATGAAAATGAAGAAACAACCGAGGTGGGAATCATTGATGATTTAGAGAATTTTGAAATATTTTATTCTGACACGCAAGGCACAGAAACTAAAACGTGGCAGGATGTTACACAAATACCCAAAGGTGTAAGGATTAGTTTAGAGTATAAAGATGAAAAGGGACAGTCCCAATTCATGAAAAAACATGTTTTAATATACAGGGATAATGAGCTGTAGGGGCGCCGCTTGTCTACGCCCGTAATAATATAAAATTATCAATGATTAAATGAATATATCATTATGCCGAATTATATTAATTGTATAATTAATAATCGGGCGCAGACAAGCGACGCCCCTACGATATTTTTATATTTACTATTATGCGAAAAGGGTTTTTTCTTGTTTTTTCTTTAGGGATATTGGTCGTGCTTTCTTTATTTTGTCTGGGATTGGGGTTTCGTACCTATATTCAAACCCGTAAAACTAAGTTCTACCTAAACAAACAGCGCGCTTTTTATTTAGCTGTTTCCGGGGTTAAAATTGCTCAGCAAATGTTAGAGCAGGATATGCAAAAAGATAAAGAAGCAGATACGTATGTTGACCACTTAGGTGAGGATTGGTCCCAGCCGATAGAAAAAGAAGTTGCCTTTTCTTATCCCGGAAAGACAGGCAAAATATCAGTAGAAATTGAAGATGAAACCAGCCGGATTAATATAAATACTATGCAGATAAAGATGTTGAAGAAGCTGTTAACTGAAAAAGAGGTAGAAAATCCTAATAATAAGGCCGACTATATTATTGATTATATTGACGCTAATACTGATACTCAAGCGGGAGAACCAGAGGTTGAAGGTAGGTATAAGAACGCGGCGTTGAGTGTTTTATCGGAGTTATTATTAATAGAGGACATATCTGTTGACGATTATAATAAAATTAAATATTTTGTTAGTGTTGTTGGCGATGGAAAGGTTAATATAAATACAGTATTGAGAGAAACACTGGACTTTTTGATAGAATGCTTTTTTACTGGTAAAACAGAAATAGTAAATAAATTGTTTGGTCAACCCGATGGAGAGAGGGGATATTATTCCGCGCTAGATTGGCAGAATGTTATGAGTGAAGAAATTAGTAGTGACCCCGATCCTGTTTTGTATATTAAAGATATATTTTGTATTAATTCTAAGTATTATCGTATAACAAGCGAAGGTGAAGTAGACGGGGTTAAGAAAAAAATCATTTGTGTGTTGAATAGGGAGGCAGAAAGCGGTAAAATTTTATATTGGCATGAAAATTAAATCACGAAACCCACTTACCACCTACGAGGTGGAAAGTGGTTTAGGTAGAGGATAGATAGTATGGGAGCTAAAAAGATAGTAATTTTAGAGATACAGGATAAGTCTATAAAAGGGTACTGTACTGTTTCCGGTAAGAAAAAATGTAAGATAGAGGCATTAGATAGTTCCTGCTATCCGCATCAAGTATCAGCTCAGGATATATCTGATTTTTTTAAGAAGCTTATAAATAAGTTTAAGTATGATAAAGTTATCATTTCGTTTACCCGCCGGTTTTTTCTTATCCGCTTTCTTTCGCTGCCTTCTCAGAATTGGAGTGAAGTAAGAAGGATGTTGCCGTTTCAAATGGCTAAAGGCATTATTCAGCCGTTAGAAGATGTTGTTTATGATTATTCTCTAGCGGTTAGCGAAAAAGGTCATTCCAAAATGCTTATATATATTACTCAAAAAAAGAAAATTTCTAATGTGTTAGAGTTTATCGAAGCAGGTAAGGTATTGCCTTTTAGCATTACGAACAGTAGCTGGGGCTTATATCAGTGGTATATGTTTAGGAGCGGTTTTTTTAAACAAAAGCCGATAGGATCAAATGCGGTTATTGATGTTGGCAGTAATGATTCTGAGTTTTTAATTGCTAGCGAAGACGGTATCCTTTTTTCACGGTCATTTCATTGTTTAAGTGATGATGATTTGCTGGAAGGGATAAACCAGTCGTTAAGGATATTTGAGAAAGAATATGGGGCTAGAAGTTTTAATAAGGCAATCTTTACGGGGGTTCGAAAGGATAAGGTTATCGAATCAATTACTTGGGCCCAATGTGTTTTCCTCGATCAGCTGGATAATTTCTTTTTCAGTAAAGGGGTTAGAGAAAAAATAAATGACAGTGGAACTTCTTTTGCTTCCGGGTTGGGGTTAGCTGTTACTAAAAACTATGGGTTTGACTTTTCTCCGCCAGTTTTAAAAGAGCGAAAACAAAGTTTAAAGAAAAGAAAGAGAAATGTTCAGCTTGTTATTTTAGTTGTAGAAATTATGGTTATTTTAAGTCTATTTTTTGGGAAGTATGTATTTAACCGGTATGTTTATCTGGACTTTCTGAATTCTAAATTACAAAAGGTAAATATTGAGGTGAAAGAATTAGGGACGGTAACTGAGAAACTAAAGGTTCTTGATAAAGAGTTGGATAAATCGGTAAGTTTTTCGCGAGTGCTTTATAATGTTGTTTCGTCAGTTCCTTTGAACGTGCAATTATCTTTGGTCGATTTTAGGGAGAAAGGCGATTTTTCTATTAAGGGGTATGCCCAGAATAATGAGGATGTATTCGCTATAAAAAAATTGTTGGGAGAGTCAGGTTTATTTAGCAGTGTAGGCGTAAAATATGTTGCTAAAGTAAAAGGGCGTAAGGGGCAAGAGGGGTTTGAGTTTTACATGGAAGGTAAAGTTATACAATGAAAAAAAGGCGTCTTTCAAAACGGGAAAAACTAATTATAAGTATTACCCTAGGGATTTTTATTGGTAGTTTGGCCGTTAATGGGGTTATGCTAGGGCGTAATCGATTAATTTCTTTGAATCAGGAGATTGCTAATAAATCCTCTCTTTTGCGCCGGCATTTTCTTTTGGTAGAAAGAGGAGGGGATATTCGGTCAGTATATGAGAGTTATAAAAAAATTCTTGAAATAGAAGGTAGCGGGCAGGAATTAGACGCTGATTTATTTAATGAAGTAAAAAGGTTAACCGAGAAACTTAATTTGTCTATTGATAGGATTAAACCGTTGCCGGTAGAATCTAAAGCTAATTACGCTCAAGTTTTATTAGAAGTGGAGATAGGGGGCGATTTTAAGTCTATTTTTGAGTTTATTAATGGGTTGGAAAATTCGCCGTCTTTTATTAGAGTTTTAAATCTACGCCTATATCCTCAGTCAGGAAGTTCCGCGCCATTACGTTGTAAATGTCTCATTTCGAGGTTATTTTTTTCATAATACTTATAACGCGAAGGGGATAGTAAAAGAAATCTATTGATTCAATGTATATATTCTATTAAAATGAATATATAAATATATGTACCTTAAAAATAAGTAGTTCTTTTAGAAGAAATAAGTTAATTTTTTTAATTTAGTTGGAGCGATGGCGGTAGTAACGAAAAGTTTATCCAAAGATTCCTTAGCAGTTGGTAGTGTTATACTTAGCTTGTCAGTAAAGCTTTTTTTTGTGGGAGTTGTTTTTTCTTTAGCTTTTGTAATTCACTCTGTTTTATTGAAAGAAGCGAAATTTCTTAAAAAAGAAAGTGTGCAAGGGATTTCTGCTGTGTTGGAAAAAGTGCCGTCGGTTATTGACCGCGAACGGCAGGATTATTCGCAGTTTCTGCGGCAGATTCAAAGTAGAGATATTTTTACTGCTGTTGTCGTGGAAAAGGGAGTTTCTGCTTCTGGTGCCCAACTAGATAAAATTAAGAAGATTATTGAAGGATTAAGATTAGTGGGGATAAAATCAGGAGCGGTGTCTAAAGTGATAATTGAAGATACTGGCGCCGGTAAAACTTCTTATTTGAAAGAGGGTGATAGCTTTTCCGAAGGTATTGTGGTAGAAGCGATTGGGAAAGATTCGGTTATACTAAACGGTGGGGGGGAAAGTTTTGAGTTGTATCTTTAGAAAGGGTCAAGGAAGAATTGTCTTCCAAATAATAATTGTCTGTTTTTTTCTGCTAGGATTAGTGCTTCCTCTAGGAGGTCTAGTTGCTGGGCAGCAGGTGTCGAGTCAATCCATAAGCAGTTTCGCTAAAATTTCATTAGATGTTAAGGGGATGGATATTATTGATGTGTTAAAGATTTTGTCTGATGAAGGAGGGTTTAATCTTTCTATCGGAGGAAATGTCAGTGGGCGGGTAACATTGTTTTTAAAAGATATCGATGTCTGGGATGCTTTAGAAATTGTTTTGGTTTCCGGTAACCTCGCGTATGAGAAAAAGGGTCAAATTATTTATATAATGACTGAACGCGATTATGAGTTGAAGAATGGTGAAAAGTATTGGGATAAACGTAAAGTTGAAATTTTTAATTTAAAATACGCCCAGGCTGGCAGAGTTAAGGAATTATTGGCTCAAGTTGCTTCCAATATAGGTAAGGTTATAATGGATGCGCCTACCAATACCGTGGTTGTTACTGATACTTCCGAAAAATTAAACCAAATGAGGGAACTTGTTAAAAAAATAGATACAGCGTTAGATACGCAAGTTTTTGAATTGAACTATTTAGCTGCTGAAGACTTGAGTCAAAAACTGACAGATGTTTTAACTTCTGAAGTTGGGAATGTAAGGTTTGATGTGGCTAGTAATAAAGTAGTTATTACCGATTATCCTGATAAAATGGCAGAAATAAGAAATGTGATAAAGGCTTTTGATGTAAAGCCGCTGCAGGTATTAATTGACGCTAAAATTATAGAATTAAATCCGTCTAAAAACTTTTATGCGGGAATTAACTGGGAATATTGGATACAAAAGTATTTTAAAACTACGGGCACGTTCAATTTTCCTTATACAACTACTACGGATAAAGTGACTTTTTCTTCTCACGATACGATAACTACTTCAGCTCCGGGAGATTACAGCGCGATAATAGATTTTCTAAGCACATTCGGAAATACCAAAGTGCTTTCGACCCCCAGGATATTAGTTTTAAATAATCAGGAAGCAAAGATATTGGTGGGAACAAAAGAGGCATATATTACTTCGACAACATCAGAGGTAGGGGATACAGCGGTAACTTCTCAATCGGTTAATTTTGTTGACGTCGGTGTAAAACTTTATGTTACGCCTACAATAAATAGAGACGGCTACGTTACTTTAAAAATAAGGCCGGAAATTAGTTCTGCGGAAAGCTCTCAGATTACCAGTGAAGATCAGAAGACAGATATTCCTATAGTAACGACGTCTGAAGCAGAAACGACGATGATTGTTAAAGAAGGAGTAAGTGTTCTTTTGGGAGGATTGCGTAAAATTACCCATGATAAACAGCATAAGCAAATTCCTATTTTAGGCAATATCCCAATTATCGGAAATATCTTTAAAAGCAGTAAGGATGAGTGGACTAAAGATGAATTAGTTATTGTGTTGACGCCTAGGATTGTATCGGGAGACCGGTCAATAGAAGAAGAAATTCATGATAAATTAGCAGGAGAAATATGGGAAAAAGAAGCTATTTCTGAATTTGAGAAAGAAGAAAAAAATATGCCTAAGCAGTTGAGAGAGATGGATGCGGATACATCTAAGATAGTTAAGAAAGAAATAAGAGTTGATGGTTCGCGAGAAGTTAATATAAGTAAAAAGGTAAGCTCGCGAGATAGGCTGTTGTCTGAAGGAGAAACAAAAGTTAAGTTGAGTAAGGATGGAATAGAAGATTTAAATAGGCAGTTGAGTGAGTTAGATGATAAGTTGCGTCGAATCACGCGGGAAGAAGCAATTATTGAACTCAAAATAGATGAGGCTAGTGTTGATTTCTCGCAAAATATAGATGTCCAGAGTCAGGGCATAGAAGATGAAATGGTAGCGCGTCAAGGTTTTATAGAAGAAGCTCCACTTTCGGTGTCTGAGGGTGAAGCCCAGGTAAAAAAAAAGCCCCAAGCAGTGAAATAGACCCCGGTGTCTATCAGTATTATCTGCAAATAGTTGAAAAAATAAAAGATATGTCTTTATCTGTAACTTCTGGATGGATGGGGATATCAAAATCTAAGACAGAAGGTAGAAAGGTAACGTTGCAGTTTGTTCTTTCCCGTAAGGGGGATTTAATTGGTGATCCAAAGATTATTTCTCCGCAAGGTGATGATGTAGTAGAGGGTGTTGCTAAAGATATAATAAGAAAATCTTCTCCGTTCCTGCCGTTTCCTGAAACCAAAGAAGCAGAAAATGAAACTTACGAAATCTCCCTATATTTCTAAATTAGCAGGGTTTCTGTAATATCAGTATAAAAGATGTTTTTTTCTTAATGTAGGGGCGCCGTTTGTCTACGCCCGTAAAATATTAAATTAAATGAATCTATACCCTAATATCAAATAATATTCATGACATTATTGTTATCAATAAACGGGCGCAGGCAAGCGGCGGCCCCTACGTCAGCCGATTATTTCATCAGGAACAGGCCGGTTAATCCTACAGTGAGAAAAAATAGAGGAGCAAGCCAGGCGCTGAATATGGGAAGAAGAATACCGGCTTTACCTAAAGCAATGCTGAAGGAACCAAAAACATAGTAAATAAAACCGAAGATAAATCCTACTCCTAATGAAGAAAGGGCGGCTTTCCGTTTCTTAATTTCTAAAGCGAGAGGAAGAATTCCTATGATAAGAAAAAAGTGGGATAACGGATCAGCCAGTTTTCTATTGTATTCTATAATTAGGTTGGCTAACAGATTATGCGCTTTTATTTTCTTGAAACGTATCATTTGTTTTTTTATGCTTTTTAAAGGGGCGAAATCAGCAAAGATGCTTTTTTTGAAGAGTATGTCTCTGGGATTTTCGTCCAAAGGAATTTCCAGGCGCGATAGTTGATGGGGTTTTCCTAATATTCCGCCTTCTCCATCAATGTCATATTGCATGATATTTTGTCCTATCCATGTGCCGTCTTCGTAAACTATGGTTTTACAGATTGTTTTTTTCTCGATGTCTCTGTTTTCATTTTCTTCAAAAATCACGACGTTTTTCATTATTTTGTTTTTAGGTAGAAAAGAACCGACGAAAAAAATCATGTTTTTTGAGGCAAAGGCGATATTTCTTTCCTCAGTAATAAGAGAAAAGCTTTTTTTTATGAAGCGTGTTTTAATTTCTTCTACTCTTTTTTGTGAAACTGCGAGGATCTTTTCTTGAATAAAAAGGGAAGCAAAGGATAGGAATACCGCGAAAAGCAGAATAGGAAGAGCTATTCGTAAACGGCTTATTCCCGAAGCCCGCATGCTTAAAACTTCATTGTTTTTGTTGAATTCTCCCAGAGTATATAAAACACTTATAAGGATTGAAAGAGGACTTACTCTTAAAAATATCAAGGGGATCATGGAAATATAGTATTCAACAATTAAGTTGAAAGGAGTTTTAGCTTCAAAAATATCAGAAAGAGTGGAGAAAATGTCACCAATAAAATATATGCCGATAAACACGAGGCAAATAAAAGCGTATGTTTTCAGAATGGTTTTAAAGATGTATCTATCTAAAATGCGCATTTTTTTTAAGTAGAATGAGGCCAATGCCGCAGATAATTATATTAGGAAGCCACATTCCTATGGCTGGTGCCAGTAACCTATGTTCCACAAAAGCTTTACTGACGATAAACAGCAGGTAGTAACTAAGTCCTCCAAGAAAGGCGATGCCGAAATTTATCGATTTTTCTCTGTGTCTTACGACTAAAGATATGCTGAATCCTAGAATGATAAAGGCGATAATAGAAAGAGAAAAACTTATTCTTTCATGGAATTCTCCTACCATATCCGCGGGGGGGCTTTTCAGACTTTTTATTTTGTTCCTGAGTTCATTGAATCCCATGTCGCAGTTTTTTTTAGCTACTTTTACTTCTTGTTTTTGTTCGATTGGTAGGTCTTTGAAAAATATTTTAAAATTAAGCCGTTGAAATCCTTTGCTTTTATTGATATCAGCTTCATCTCTAAATCCATTTTCTAGCTTCATTTTTAAAATATTTCCTTCAGTAATGAATTCCGCGGTTTTAGCGAAAATGACTTTATTTGTGTTTTTTTTATCGTCTATTTCATAGATATAAACGTTTTTTAGTTTGTTTTCATTTTTATCGGAAGCGTAAAGAAGGTAGCCGGGGAAATTGTCAAGGGGTACTCCCGGTTCAATAATCGCGGAAACATTTTTAGTGAAAATGTTTTTCATCAGAGTTCGGTAATTATAGTGGAAGTTAGGTATTACTGTAGCATTAAGGATAAAGAGAATTAATGAAAAAATAATACCGATAAGTAAAAAAATATGCAGAATTTTTGTGGTAGATATTCCGGCCATTCTTATCGGCACCAGTTCGTTATCAGTAATAAGGCGCCCCATAGATATAAGTACGCCTAAGAGAAAAGATAAGGGAATAGTGAATTTAGATAGATAAAGCATTGAAAAGGAGAATAGTCTTATCGCATCGGTAACACTTACTCCTTTACGTATAATCATGTCGGATATTTTGACCATATTCCCAAGGAACATAACCGTGCTTAAAAGTAGGAGTCCGAAGATGAACGCGGATAAGAAATCTTTTAGAATATAATTTCGTATGATTTTCATTGTGCTTTAGATAAGGTTATAACCGTAATACGCGCTGCTCCTTTTTCTTTTAGGGCTTGGCAGCAGCTTTGCGCGGTTGATCCAGTTGTAAACATATCATCGACAACTATTATTTTTTTCGCGGTTAGATTTTCTTTAGCCCAAAACATCGCGGTTGTATTTTTTATCCTTTCTTCTTTTTTGAGTTTAGTTTGAGAATCCCGTAATTTAGTTTCATAAATTATACCATTTTTTAAGGGTTTTTTGAAGTAATTTGCTAGCGCGTGTGCCAGAAGCGCTGATTGGTTGTATCCTCGTTCTTTAAGTTTTGCCGGGTGCATGGGAACAGCTGTAATGAAATCGTAATCTTCCGCGGTAAATGCTATGTTTGATAAATAGGTTGTTAATATTGAGGAGAAGAGTTTAATAAGGTAGTCGCAGTGTTTATATTTAAAAAGATGAATTAATTTTTGCATGGTAGAGGTATAAAGAGTGGCGCATATAACTTTATTATAGGGATAATATGAATTTAAACAATTTTTACATAAATTTGTTTTGTTATTTTTGATAGGAGTCGAACACAATTTACAAATGGGGGGCAGTAAGAATTTTATCTGGTTTCTACATTTATCACATATGTATTGAGAAGTTGATAGTTTTGTTTCACAGCAAAAACATAGGGCAGGAAAGAAAATATTTTTTGCTGCCCGGATGGAAGTTCTTAACATATTAAAAGTATTGTACCTATTATCCCTTTGTTTGTAAATGTATTTGTCAGCCTCTTCAGCTTAGATAATAGCACTATTTCGCGGAAGGATTATAGCTGAAAACGGATGCCTTTTAAAGTATTTGACAATCTCTGTATCTTTTCTATAATAATTTACCCAATATGATATACCTTGATTATAATGCTACAACTCCTTTAGATGGACGTGTATTAGATAAGATGATGCCATATTTACGGGATTATTATGGTAATCCGTCCGCTATATATAAGATTGCTAAAAAACCAAAAGAAGCTATTGCTTGGGCTTGTGATAATATCGCGGAGTTAATCTCTTCAAGTCCCGCGGAATTGATTTTTACTTCCGGCGGAACAGAATCAAATAATACCGCGCTTTTTGGTGTTGCTTTTTCTCATAAGGATAAAGGCAAGCATATTATTATTTCTAAGATAGAACATTCCGCTATTCTAGAACCAGCTAAGTTTTTAGAAGAATTGGGATTTAAGGTTACCTATATAGATGTAGATAATTATGGGGTCATAGAATTAAATCGGTTGCGGGATAGTATATGCGAAGATACAGTGTTGGTTTCGGTTATGTACGCTAATAATGAAGTGGGGACAGTTCAGCCCATAAAGGAAATTTCTGATATTTGCCGCCAGCATGGAGTATATTTTCATGTTGACGCTGTTGCTGCTGTAGGCAAACTTGATATAAACGTTAAAGAGTTAGGTATTGATTTGCTTTCTATTTCCGCTCATAAATTTTATGGGCCAAAAGGGGTAGGTGTTTTGTATGTCGGTGAGGCAGTGGCTTTAAGTTCTTTTATTCGCGGCGGGCATCAGCAGGATGGGAGGCGCGCGGGAACAGAAAATGTTGCCGGTATTGTAGGTTTGGGTCAGGCGGCAAAAATTGCATTAGAAGAATCGGCGCGGGATAGTAAGAGGATAGTTGGTTTAAGAGATAAATTAGAAGAGGGGATAAAGAAAAAAATTAGCGATGTAAAAGTTAATGGACATCCGCTAAAACGGTTGTATAATACCTGCAATATTTATATAAATCATGTTGAAAGTGAAAGCGTTTTGATGAATTTGGATTTAGAAGAAATATGTGCTTCCGCGGGATCAGCGTGTGCTACGGGAAATACTAATCCTTCGCATGTTCTTTTAGCTATGGGTATTTCGTCTGTTGCCGCGAGGGGAAGTATAAGGTTTAGTTTAGGTAAATTCACAAAAGATCAGGATATAGATAGGGTGTTGGATGTGTTGCCGGGAATAGTTAAAAAATTGCGGCAAATGTCGCCATTATAGGGATGTTGATTTTGGTAATGTCAAAACTTTTATGGGAAGAAGTAAGCGAAAGCATTGATTTTAAAATTACAATAAACAACATCCAAATTACAAATAAATCACAATAGACAATATACAAATGGAGAAAATAGATAAAGAGAAAGAATAATATATATTTGATAAATCGAGATTAATTTTGTTTTCGTTTGTATATTTGGAATTGTGTATTGTTTGTAATTTGTTTATTGGCTATTGTTTATTTTTGACAGACCGGTTAAATTAGTGAGGAGATTATGGATAAAAGTAATGTAGCTGTGTTGAAAGAGAAAATATTAAAATTGAAGAGTGAGAAAGACGTGGTTATTTTAGCTCATAACTATCAAATTCCTCAAATTCAGGAGATAGCTGATTATTTAGGAGATTCTTTAGAGTTAGCTAGAATTTCAAAGGAAGTTGAAAGTAAGGTTATTGTTTTCTGCGGAGTTAAATTTATGGCAGAAACGGCTAAGATTCTTTCTCCTTTGAAACAAGTTCTTTTACCGGTAATAGACGCGGGGTGTCCGCTGGCGGATACGATTAATACTGAACAACTTCTAGAATTGAAAAAAAAGCATCCCGGCGCCTGGGTAGTGAGTTATGTGAATAGTTCCGCTGGAATTAAGGCTTTAAGCGACGTGTGTTGCACTTCCGCTAACGCTGTTAGAGTGGTTAAAAATATTCCCGTGGATAAAGTTATTTTTGTTCCCGATAAGAATTTAGGGTGGTGGGTGCAAAAGAACGTTTCTAATAAAGAGGTAGTTGTGTGGCAGGGTTTTTGTGACGCGCATGAAAAGTTCACTTTAGAAGATTTAGATAAAACAAAAAAACTATATCCCGATGCTTGTGTTATGGTGCATCCGGAATGTAGAAAAGAAATCTTACAAAAAGCGGATTTTGTGCTTTCTACTTCAGGTATGTTAAGCAGGGCGGCGCAAGTTGAGGATAAACGGTTTATTATCGGCACAGAAGAAGGTATCATTCACCGTTTGAAGAGAGAAAATCCTGATAAAGAGTTTTATTCTTTAGGAAAAGAAAAAATTTGCCAAACTATGAAAAAAACAACTTTGGTAGAGTTGTATGAGTCTTTAGCGAAAGGAATTTATTCAATAGAGTTAAGTGAAGAGGTCATAGCGAAAGCTAAGACAGCAATAGAAAGGATGATTAGTTATGTCTAATACCTACACAGATCAAGTTTTAGAACATTTTAAAAATCCCCGTAATTTAGGGAAGATGCAAGACCCCGACGGTGTTGGTAAGATTGGAAGTCCTGAATGTGGTGATGTTGTTTGGGTGTATATAAAAGTAGTTGATAATGTTATTGTCGATTGTAAGTTTCAAACTTTAGGGTGCGCGGCGGCAATTGCTAGTTCTTCCATGTTAACTGAGATAGTAAAAGGTAAAACTATAGAAGAAGCGTTAGCCGTTACCAACAATGATGTGGTTAAAGAATTGGGCGGTTTGCCGAATAAAAAAATGCATTGTTCGCTGTTAGCCGAAGATGGTATAAAAGAGGCAATTAAGGACTATCGCATTCGACACAACAAAAATATGTAGGGACAGGCCCCTGTGCCTGTCTGTTGAAATATAAAAAACAGGAGGACAAAAATAATGAATACCCCATGTAATTTTACTGAAAAAGATATAACCAGAGCAATTGCTGAATCTTTTTTTAAATCATTTAACGATTGTATCGAAAGCGACTGTATTATTGTTGGCGGAGGTCCTTCCGGCCTTATCGCGGCAAGAGATTTGGCGTTAGCCGGTAAGAAAATTGTAATTATTGAACGCAATAACTATTTGGGCGGAGGATTTTGGAGCGGCGGGTATTTAATGAATAAGATTACCATTAAAGAGCCGGCACAGGAAATTTTTGAGGAGTTAAAAATACCGTTTACTGAATACAAACAAGGATTATATGTGGCAGACGCGCCTCTAGCTTGTTCTACATTGATAAGTGAGACGGCGAAAGCGGGCGCAAAAATTTTAAATATGACTAGCTTTGATGATGTAGTCCTTCGGGATAAAAAAATAAGCGGAGTTGTAATAAACTGGACAGCTATAAGTCATTTACCGCGGTCGATTGCCGCTCTGGACCCTATCGCGTTAGAATCTAAAATTATAATTGACGCGACAGGCCATGATGCTAAAGTTTGCGGCCGGTTAGCAGAGCAGGGAATAATAAAGATGAAAGGCATGGGAACGATGTGGGTTGAGGAATCAGAAAAAGTTATTGTTGAATATACTGACGAAATTTATCCCGGACTGGTTATTTGCGGTATGGCGGTGTCTACTGTTTTTGGGCTGCCTAGAATGGGACCGATATTTTCTTCTATGCTTCTTTCGGGGAAAAAAGCCGCGGGGATTATTTTGGATAAAGTAACAAAGGATGAGATACGAGACACGAAGGATGAAAATATAAAATCGTCCATTGTCTAAGTGAATGAACGGGTATCCTTTATCTAGCGTTCAATGGTTAATAAAAATAAGATAAATGAAAAAGTTGCTGTCGCCTTAAGCGGCGGAGTGGATTCAAGTTTTGCGGCTTATCTTTTAAAAAAGAAAGGATATCAGGTTGAAGGGTTTACTTTTTTGCTTTGTTCCCAAGATGGGAGATGTTTAGGTGATCAAGGGTTGATTCAAGCGCAAAAGGTATGTGATAAATTAAAAATTCCCCACCATATTTTAGATTTTAAAAAACTATTCAGGAAGCAAATCATAGATGATTTTTTGCGGCATTATTCGGTAGGGTTAACGCCTAATCCTTGTGTTCTTTGTAATGCTTTGATTAAGTTTGGGTATTTTTTTGAGCATATTGATTCCCGTGGTTTTAAATATCTAGCTACAGGGCATTATGTAGGATTAAAAAGGATAAAAGGAAAAATTTTTCTCAAAGTAGCTAAAGACGAGAAGAAATCTCAGGAGTATTTTCTTTCTTTAATCTCTCCGTCAATTTTAAACCGTCTGATATTCCCACTCGCTAATTATACAAAAGACCAAGTGCTGGCAGAAGTTGTTAAACTCGATATTCTTTTTCATGATAGAGGGGAAAGCCAGGATATTTGTTTTATAAACGGTCAGGCGTATTCTCAATTTATTAAAGAGAACGTTTTTTCTCCCGAGAAGTATAAAGGGAATATATGTCATGTTAACGGTAAAATTTTAGGCACGCATGAAGGAATTTATAATTTTACTTACGGACAGCGTTCAGGGTTGGGCGTTGCCTGGAGGCAACCCCTTTATGTTATCTCTATTGAGGAGGAAACTAAGACGGTATTTGTGGGGGAGAAGGAATATTTATATAAAAAAGAGTTTACGGTTAATGACCTTAATTGGTTTGATGAGATTACAAAATATAAGAAAATAGAAGTAAAGATAAGATATAATACGCCATCGTTAAAATGCAAGGTCCAAGTAATGGGCAAAGAAGTTAAAGTTTCGCTTGATGATAAAGTTCAGGCAATAACTCCTGGTCAGATTGCTGCCTTTTACAGCGGCGATATTTTGTTGGGAGGGGGAATAATAAATAGTTGCTAGTCGTTAGTGAATAGTATTTAGTCGTTAGTATATAGTATTTAGTAAGAAGATAGAAGACGGAAGATTGGAGAAGGAACATGGGTCAAGGGTCAGGGGGCAAGGGGCAAGGAAGAATAAGAATAAAGAATTATGTAGGGACAGGTCGTGACCTGTCCGTTGAAAGATAAAAAAATATGAAAAAATTCAATCAATTAAAAAAGTTCCTCGCTAATTTAGAAAGCGCGGTTGTCGCGTTTTCCGGAGGCGTTGATAGTGGCCTTCTCATAAAGGCGGCTTATGATGTTTTAGGTAAAAAGGCTGTTGCTGTTACAGCTTCATCGATAATCCATTCTCGTCAGGATTTAGAGGCAGCTAAGGTTATTTGTAAAAATATCGGTATAAAGCATATAGTAACTCAAACCGATGAGTTGAGTAATCTTAAGTTTAGACGGAATTGTTGTGATAGGTGTTATTGGTGTAAGCGTAATCTGATTTTGAAATTAAAAGATATCGCTGACAAGACTCAGATTAAATATATTTTAGACGGAACAAATTATGATGATAAAAATGATGTGCGTCCCGGTATTAGGGCTAATAAAGAATTGGGCGTGATTAGTCCATTATCCCAATGTAGATTCGGCAAGGAAGATATTATTGAACTAGCGAAATATTTGCGGTTATCTTTTTGGGATAAACCTAAAGGGACATGTTTTTCTTCTCGAATACCTTTTGGAGAGGAAATAACTATTGATAGAATCAAGAGGGTTATTAGTGCTGAAGATATTTTGAAGGATATTTTAGGTGGAGGCTGTATCGTTCGGGCAAGGGACCATAATGATATCTTGCGTATTGAATTAGGAAATAGGGAAGGGACTAAACTAAAAAAATCTGATATAAATAGAGTAATGTTTAAACTTAAAAAATTAGGATATAAATACATAACGGTTGATTTAGAAGGATATGTTTCTGCGGGGGAGGTTAGATAATATACAACATATAAGTTGTAAAGCGCTTGACAATACAACTTATATGTTGTATATATAAGGTATGAAAGCTATTCCGATTCGAGAGTATCAAAATACAGTTTTAAAAGCGCTTTCGGGGAAAATAAGTGATTTTTATCTTGCCGGAGGGACTGCTCTTTCACTGTTTTATTTCCAGCATAGGGAGTCGATAGATTTAGACTTTTTTTCTCCGAGTTTTTCCTACAATAGAGTAGTTGAAATTACTAATAATTTGCATGAGGTTTTAAAAAAAACTGTAAAGCTTATTGCTCAGAGTTGGGAAGATAATAAATCTAATATAATGGTTTATAATGTGTGTTTTACCGAAAATGGTGTATTGAAACTTGATTTTGTGCAAGATGTATTTCCTTTAATAAAGGAAACAAAAAATGTGGAAGGAATAAAAGTTCTTTCTTTAGAAGATATTTATATAAGAAAGATTTATGCTATTATTGGTATATTGCCTGCTTTAGATATGATAGGACGTAAGTCTTTTTTGGGGGGAAGAGCGGAAGCTAAAGATTTTTATGATCTTTACTTTTTATCACATACATTTATGCCGCTTTCTGTGTTTGTTGAAAAATATTCTGATTTATCCGTGAAGGAAGGATTGATTAACTGGTTTCGAAAATATGATAGGATGAATATAATGGATGGGGTATTACGTATGAAAGTAAATAAAAAAATGAATTATAAAAATATGGAAAATCATTTTTTGAATGAAATTAATAAAATTGTTGAAAAAGAAATAGAAGGGATATGAATAAAAATTGGTTGTGGGATGTGGAATTAACAGAATCTAGAGCAAAAAAAATATTAAAAGATACAAAGCATAAGGATTTTTTTGTTGTTGTTTCATTGCTTTTATCTCGGAATAATCAGGCTAAAGATATATTTAAGGAATATTTAGATCCTTTAATATTTTGTAATTATTGGGCGCGAATTAAGAAACGAATGCGTCAGGATAGATGGAATACCTCTAGAATTAATTTTTGGCAGACAATATTTGATAAATTAAAAGATAGATATCACTCGCGAGGAATTATTTTAAGAAAAACAGAAAAAATAAGTAGAGATAAGTTATGTAGGGATGTAGGCGATAAAATACGGAGCTTACGGCAGGAAAAAAATTTTTCTCAGAAAGAATTTGCTGATAAATTAGGTATTTCACAGCAGCTAATTTCTAGGATTGAAAAAGGTCAGGAAAATGTTTCTTTGGTTACGTTAAAAAATCTTGTAAGGGCGTTAGGTAGAAAGGTAAGTATTAATTTTTTAAAGACATCCTATAAAGATCAGGATGTCTTGATTTCACAGATTGGGGATAGATTACATAGATGAAAAAGACAAATTATCTAGTCGGAAAGGTAATAATATCACGAATTGTATTTTAATCTGTGTAATCGTGTTTTAATCGTTGTAATCAGGTATAATCTTATAAAGTTATACCAAAAATTATACCAGGAGGGGGTATGAAGAAGTTAGGTATTTTATTAGCAGGGTTAGGTGTATTTGTATTTATCGGTTGTTCTGTGCCGCCGCTGGATGTTTTGCTTGATAGTTTTGAAGGCGCGATTAATGCTGAAACTGTGGATTATGGTACTGGCCAAGGGTCTTCTTTAAAGGTATCCGCGGATAAGTCGTTAAAGATATGTGGCGAACAGTCTATAAGGCTGGAGTATTTTTTAAAGCCTTCCAGTTATATGTGGACCGCACGGGGATATAATTTAGACGTTAAGGGCGCGGCAAAGTGGTTGGTTAAACCTGAGGAAATTAAATGGAAAAAATATAACGCGGTTAGCATGTTTATGTATGGTCGTAATACCGGGGCGGTTATTGCTTTTGATGTGAAAGATGCCGGAGGCGAATATTGGAGGGTGATAATAGATGATGATTTCCAGTATTGGAAAGAAATGGTTTTTCCTTTCTCTCACTTCTTTCCGCGGCGTGATTGGCAGCCGGAAACTGCGCAAAGGAATGAAGTAATGGATTTTCCTCTAATGAGTTTTCAGATTGAACCGCATATGCCGGGAAACGGCGTGTGTAATTTTGATTGCGTAAAAATTATAAAAGTAAAGAAATAGAGGGGCAAGGGATAGGAATTTTAAATTTCAAATGATTATGGGGCAAGAGGTAATGCATATAGATTTAGCGAATATTACAGAGGAAGAGTTACTTAATGTAAAAGTATGTAACCTCCCGGTGAAAATTGAAGGCACCTGGGTTTGGGACTGTATCGCTGAGCTTTATAAAGAACTTTTGATTAAAGAGTTAAAGTTTAAGCCCCAGTGTTATTTGGCCGATGAATGGCTTACTCCTGATGGTGAGCCTATAGTAGGGGTTCCTTTTTTTATTGCTCATCCTACCCTTATGAAATTAGAGAGGAAAATGATGTTTGATGTAGAAGGAGGGACGAAACAATCATGTTTGAAATTACTGCGGCATGAGACGGGGCACGCGATAAATTATGCCTATAAGTTATATAAACGAAGAAAGTGGCAGAAGATATTTGGGAAGTTTTCTACGGAATATAAAGATTTTTATAGATTTAGGCCTTACAGTAAAAATTTTGTTATACATTTAGATGATTATTACGCTCAGTATCATCCCGACGAAGATTTTGCTGAAACTTTTTCTGTTTGGCTTACTCTGGGGTTGGACTGGCATAATCAGTATAAAGGGTGGGGGGCGCTTAGGAAACTAAAGTATGTAGATGAGTTAATGAATGAAATTAAAGTGAAAGAACCGGTAGTTCCTAACGGCAATAAATACTGGCAGGCGAAAAACTTAAGGGTAACATTAAAAAACTATTATAAGAAGAGGAAACATTCTTCAGCTGAAGATTTTCCCGATTTTCATGATCTTAATTTAAAAAAGATGTTTGTTTGTGAAGACAAAAAAACAAAATTACCTTTGGCGGCGGAGGTTATAAAAAGGTATAATAAAGATATTGTCAATAATGTTTACAGTTGGACACGAGAAAAAAAACATATTATCAACGATCTCCTAAAGACAATAATTGCTAGATGTAAAGAGCTTAAACTTATTACTTCTGACTCAGAAACAATAGTTGTGTTGAAAACGTCTACATATATTACAACACTAATTATGAATTATAGGTATACAGGAAAATTCAGGGGGAAGAAATGAGTAAAAACTTAAAAGTTCTTTTAGTTTTTGATAGTCCTTATTTTGTGCCGAGAGGTTATGATTTTAAAGAAGAATTTAAAGAGGAGGATTGGGGTACTGAGTGCCAAGTTTATAAAGCTCTTTGTGATATCGGGTATCAGGTGACTATGTTGGGGTTATATAATGATATAACTATTCTTTTCCAAGAGGTTAAGGAAAGTAAGCCGGATGTTGTGTTTAATTTAGCAGAAGTGTTTACTCAAAAATCACATTTTGATAAAAATATAGCGTGGTTGTTGGAAATGCTAGGAATTCCTTATACTGGAGGTACTCCGGCAAGCCTTCTTATCTGTAATAATAAAGCTATAAGTAAGGAGATATTAAGTTATCATCGAATAAAGGTTCCGCGGTTTCATACTTTTTATAGAGATCATCGTATATGGCTTCCTAAACGCCTTCGCTTGCCGCTTATTATAAAACCTTTATGTGAGGAAGCTTCCCGTGGTATATCGCAGGCGTCAGTTGTTGATAATGAAGACGCTTTTAATGAAAGAGTAAAATTTATCCACCAAAGTATGAATTCCGATGCCATAGCGGAAGAATATATAGAAGGAAGAGAATTGTATGTAAGTATTTTAGGTAATAAACGTCTTAAAATTTTCCCGCTAAGAGAGATGAAGTTTGGCGGATTTGGGGAAGATGAACCGCGAGTTGCTACTTACAAAGCTAAATGGGATTATGATTATCGTGAAAAATGGGAAATAAAAAATGTTTTTGCCGGGCGGTTGGCCGAGGGGTTAGATAGAACAATCGAAGATATTTGTAAACGGGCATACCGTGTTTTAAATATGAGCAGTTATGGGCGGTTGGATATAAGAGTTAGTCCTGAAGGGCAAGTATATATTCTAGAAGCAAATGCTAATCCATGTTTAGAGATTGATGATGAGTTCGCGATTTCGGCGGAGAAAGGCGGCTTGCCTTATAAAAAGTTGGTTCGCAAATTGATAAAACTTGCCTTTGATAAGGAGTATATCTAATCCTCTTTCTGAGTCAATTTGAGCTACTTTAGGAATTAATTAATAAAATTAAATGAGAGCGTTTTCAACATTTTTTTGTAAGTAGCTTCATATCAGTATGTTATGAGTTATATTTTTTTCCGTGATTACCTTGTTTCCTTTAGGGGTTATATGGTATATATTAACTTCTATAGAGCCCGGTAGTTTGGGTTGGGAATTGAGTGGTCCGTGGTGAGATACCATTCGTAAGGATAAGGCAGATTGTGTGGGAGGCGCCAATCTTTTGCAGAGTCAAATAAACCTTATTCTTTTCTTCTGGATTCCATTTCTAAAAATAGTTTTAACGGTGACGCAATAATTTATATTTTCTTAAGAGGTATAGCGATGAAGAGATTATTAGGTATAGGTCTATTAACAGCGATATTTATTTTTAGCAGTTTAGTTTGTATTGAAAACTCTTCTGCCATTGGAGATAGTATGTCCGGATTAGCGTCTTGGTATTGCCGGCGTGATAGGGGGATACGTAAAACTACTGCGAACATGGAACGGTTTGATGACACAAAACTTACCTGCGCGATGTGGGGCGTTCCTTTTAACACAATACTTCAAGTTACAAATTTAGATAACGGTAAATCTGTAACTGTTAGAGTTAATGATCGCGGTCCGGCAAAAAGATTGGTACGGCGCGGAAGAATAATTGACCTTACCAAAGAAGCCTTCTCAAAAATATCCCATCCCAAAAAAGGCCTGATATCAGTAAGCGTGACAGTTTTGTCACAATCTTGAATATAATTCAATAAAATAGTTTCTAATTGTTTTGCCGAATTAAGACGAGGCGATTTTTATTTATTATTTTTTTCTTCTATATTTTTATTTGCCAAATCCTTCCGAAAATCATACAATATTATCCGAAACCTAAAGCAGGGTTTGTTTTATGCTCACGATTTAGGACGGATATAATATATGAATAATTTAATTGTATTTGATTCAATACCGATTTCTGTGCCAAAGGATAGAGTGTATAAGCGGCTGGGGTATCAGCGGGATAAAACGCGTCTTTCTTCTCGACAAAGAATTGAAATTGAACAGTATATTCAAGATTCGCTTAAGTTTATTGATTTGAAAGGAGTCGCGAAAAGGATCGTTATAAAAGAAAAGAATAATTTTGAAATTATTTTTGCCCAAGACAGTACTTTTGAAAGTAAGCATTTAGCGGCATTACTTAAAGACTGCTGTGAAGTTATTTTTATGGGAGTTACTGCGAGCAAGGAGATTGTTCAGCAGATACAAATGAATTCTTCCCAGGGTGATTTGACTAAAGCGGTAGTTTTTGACGCTGTGGCTAGTGAGATGACAGACGTATCTTTAGATTGGATTATGAATTATATGAATCAGCAGCTATGTCGGGAAAATAAAACGATTACAAGACGAAGATTTTCTCCCGGATATAGCGACTTCATTTTAGAAAATCAGAGAGTATTGTATAGCGCTCTTAAATTAGATAAGTTAGGAGTTACGATAACTAGCGATTGTATTCTTGTTCCTGAGAAATCAGTTATTGCGGTGGCGGGAATACTCGAAAGAGTCAAGGGTCAAGGAACAAGGGTCAAGGAATAGAATATATAAATTTTGTAGGGGAGGGTTTGTAACCCTCCCGGGTCAATAAATAATTATGCGAGATAAGATAAAAAAACTTCTTCAACAAAAAATCCTCGTTCTGGACGGTGCTACGGGGACGCAGTTGCAGAAAAGGGGTATGCCTCAAGGAGTTTGTCCTGAAGCATGGTGTTTAGAAAATCCGAGTGTTTTAGAAGCGGTGCATGTTGATTACGCGCAAGCGGGAGCAGATATTGTTTATTCTTGTACTTTTGGCGCTAACCGGTTTAAGTTAGAAGAGTATAACATTACTAATGTTAGTCAGATGAATGAATATCTTGTTCGGTTAGCTAAAAGAGTTGTCGCTGGAAAAGCTTTAGTTGCCGGTGATATCGCGCCTACGGGGAGATTTGTTAAGCCGTTTGGAGAGTTGGATTTTGAAGCCGCAGTTGAGGTGTATAAAGAACAAGTAAAAGGGTTATTAGCCGGAGGCGTTGATCTGTTTGTAATTGAAACAATGATCGATATTCAGGAAACAAGAGCGGCGCTTATTGCCATAAGAGAGATTACCGATAAGTTTGTAATGGTTACAATGACTTTTGATGGGGTAAGGACGCTTAATGGAACAGATCCTGTTACCGCGGTAGTTACGCTGCAAAGCCTTGGCGCTGACGCTATCGGATGTAATTGTTCAAGTGGTCCGCGGGATATGTTAAAGATAGTATCCGCCATGAAACCTTATGCCACTGTTCCTATTATAGCAAAACCAAACGCAGGAATTCCTAAGTTGGTTGGAAGTGAATCGATTTTTGATATGGAACCGCTTGAATTTGCTTCTTTTGCTCCCGAGTTTGTTAAAGCCGGTGTTCGTATGTTGGGAGGATGTTGTGGTACAACTCCCGCGCATATAGCAGCGGTATCAGAAAAGTTAAAAGGGACTCAGCCGGTTATGCCGGTTTGTCAGTCAGTTAGCGCTGTAAGTTCAGTTAGAAAGACGGTTGTCTTGAATAAAGATTCTTTCTCAATTATTGGAGAACGTATTAACCCTACCGGTAAGAAAGTGTTGAAAGAAAAGTTAAAACAAGGGGATTTATCAGTTGTCCGTACGATGGCCGCGCAACAAAAGGAAGATGGCGCCCATTTATTGGATGTTAATGTGGGCATGGCCGGTATTGATGAAGCCAAGACAATGGTTTCGGTTATTGAGTTGCTTTCGGTTATAACTGATTTACCTTTAGTTATTGATTCTTCTAATGTGGAGATCATAGAAAAAGCTTTACGCCTTTATCCCGGCAGGGCGTTAATTAATTCAATTTCTGCCGAAGAAGATAAATTTAATAAACTGTTGCCGTTAGCGGCTAAATATGGGGCAATGTTTGTTTTGCTTCCATTAAGCAGTAAAGAGATTCCTGTTACCGCTGATAAACGTAAAAAAATTATAGAAGGGTTGGTTAAGGAAGCGGCGAAATACGGGTTTACTAAAGATGATATTATTGTAGACGCGATGGCTATGTCGGTATCGGCGGACTCAGGGGCGGCGGTAGAAACGCTAAAGACAATAGAGTGGTGTTGTAGTGATTTAGGCTGTCATACAGTTGTGGGTCTTTCTAATGTATCTTTTGGTTTGCCGGCGCGTAAATGGATAAATGCCGCGTTTTTAGCGTTAGCAAAAGAGAAAGGATTGACTCTTGCCATTATGAATCCGGCGCAGGCGGGGGCCGAAGTTGATCAAAAGGCTGTGGATGTATTGCTTGGTAAAGATAGAAACGCCGCTGAATATATCGCTAATTTTGCTAGCATTAAAAATAAAGAAAAAGAAATAGTGGCAGTTTCTGAATCCTTGGCTCAGGATAAAGTTTTTAAAGCGATTCTGGAAGGAAATAGAGAAGAGATAAAAAGTATTATTGAAGAAGCGAGAGCTTTAGGGGTCGCTCCTTCATTACTCATATACGATACGATGATTCCCGCGATAACTAAAGTGGGCGAGCGCTTTGATAGAAAAGAGTATTTTTTACCGCAGCTTATTGCTAGTGCCCAGACAATGAAATTAGGATTTGAGTGTTTAAGGAAATATATTAAAGAAGGATCGCTGGATGGAGAAAAAATTATTCTGCTTGCCACAGTAAAAGGCGATATCCACGATATAGGTAAAAACATTGTGGCTTTAATGCTTTCTAACCATGGGTTTAAAGTTATTGATTTAGGTAAAGACGTTTCTGCCGAAAAAATCGTTAGTGAAATAAAAAAGTATAAACCAGCGGTTGTCGGTCTTTCGGCGTTGATGACAACTACAATGGTTAATATGAAACCGGTTATTGATTTGGCTAAGAAAGAAGGGCTGTCGGTAAAATTTATCGTGGGGGGAGCGGTTGTTACTAAAAGCTACGCTGAGTCCATAGACGCTGGGTACGCTAAGGATGGGGTAGACGCTGTTAGGGTTGTGAACAGTCTATGTCAGTGATGATAGAAATATTTGTTGTATCATCACTGTAAAATTTTCTGTATAGCTTTAAAATAAATGGTATAATGACGATATGCGGCAATATAATTCAACGCAGTACTTTGAGAAAGAAGTGTTGAAAAAGCGTCCTTATTTAACAAAAGAAATGTGTATTAAGGTTATCGAGGATCCTTTAAAGATAGAAAAACAAGAAAATAATCGTTTTCGTTTTTGGAGTAAAATTGAAGAATTAGATGGTAAAGTATTACGTGTTGTGACATTAACGGATAAAGTTACTATTCATAACGCGTTTTTAGACAGGAGGGTTAGACTATGATTTTGAATTATTATTCAGAAACAGATTCTTTGTATATTAATTTTTCCTCTAGAACAAGTGTTGAAACTCAGGAGATTTCACCAGGGATTAATCTTGATTATGATAGTAAAGGTGAATTGATCGGTATAGATATTGATAATGCTAGCAAGAAACTTGATTTGAAAGATTTAACACTTAATCATATCCCCGCTAAAGTTCATATTCTCGCATAGTAAAATAGCAGATGGAATAATAAAGGATGTATCAAAGATTAGAAAACGAAGAACGAAAAGAATTGTCTGAGGTATCTGGTTTTTTGGATAGAGACGCTGTTTTGAGGAAGATATGGGATAATGATAAAGATTCAGCATACGAAGAAGAATGGGAGAGGAGGTAAACGTGAAAAAAAAGGGAATTGCTAAATTGGTCAGTAACATAGCAAAAGTGTTTACTAAAAAGAAATGTGAAAGCAAAAGTAGTGAAGGCAAATATAAGTGTAATATTTGCGGACGCATGATTAGCGAACGTAAAGCGTTGATTCACGTTAAAGCTGAAGAGTATATCATGAACCTTATCAAAAAAGACCATCCTCAGTGGAATAGCGATGATCCTTCCTGCCACGTGTGTATTGACTATTACCGTAAATTAGTAAAAGACGGAAAGATTTGATTGTAGGGACAGGGCTTGTGACCGAAGGGAATTCCGAGTATGTTCGAGGGGTCCTGTCCGTTTGGAGAATGTAAAAAAAATTATTTGACAAAATGGCGCTGTCTTTTTTCTGCTAGCCGTAAAATTTCATCAATAATAAAACTACAAAAACTAGAAAAACTCTTTATTCAAAAGGAGGAGTGAGGTATAATATCAAACTTATGATAAACATAACCAACCTTTCCAAAAGTCATGGCGCGCGGGTTCTTCTTGATAATATTTCTTTGCAAATAAATCGAGGGGAAAAGATAGGGCTTATCGGTCCTAATGGAGCGGGTAAGTCTACGCTTTTTTTTTTAATCCTAGGTAAAACTGAAAGCTCCGGGGGAAATATTCAGATTATTAAAAATATCCGTATTGGGTATCTTGCTCAAGAATCAAGTTTTGCCTCTGATCGTACGGTTTTGTTAGAAGTAATTGAAGGGGATGAAGAGATTGTCCAACTTAAGAAGGAAAAGGATTCCTTAGAAGAAAAACATCAAACAGAGTCTAATCGTTACGGAGATGTTCTTCATAAGTTAGAGGTTCTGGAATATTTCCAATTAGAGTATAAGGCCAAGAAAATTTTAAGCGGGTTAGGTTTTAAAGTGAGCGATTTTAGTCGGCCGATAAACGAGCTTAGCGGCGGATGGCAGATGAGGGTGTTATTGGCTAAACTGCTTACTTATCATTATGACGTTTTGCTCTTGGATGAGCCGACAAACTATCTTGACTTAAATGCCGCTATTTGGTTTAAAAATTATTTAGCTAAGTTTGAAGGGACGTTTGTGCTGATTTCTCATGACCGCTCGTTTTTAGATGAGGTTGCTAAGTATACGTTGGTTTTAGAAGGTGGCGTGGTCGTTAAAGTGAAAGGTAACTACCAGCAGTATCTTAAAATAAGAGAAGAGCAACGTGTTCATGCCATAAAACATTTTAAAGAACAGGAGAAGAAAAAAGATCAGCTTAAGCAGTTTGTCAGCCGGTTTCACGCTCAACCTAATAAAGCCGCTCAAGTTCGTTCTAAACGCAGATTTTTAGAAAGGATGGAAGAAGTAACTGTCCCCGAAGATCGCCGTGAGAGTATAAGAAAATTCCATTTTCCCGCGACTAAACAGAGCGGTTGGCGGGTGATGACGTTAGATAAAATATCCAAGTCTTATGGAGATATTAAAGTCTATAAAGATTTTGATTTTGAAATAGAAAAAGATGAAAAGGCGGTGTTAGTGGGAGATAACGGCGCGGGTAAGTCTACCCTTCTTAAGATTCTGGCGGGAGTGGTAGATATAGACAGCGGCAGCCGGCGCGTTGGTCATAACGTTGATGTGGGTTATTTTTCTCAAACACGGATGGATGTGTTAATGCCGTATAATACGGTTTTAGAAGAAGCTTACGCAGTCGCGGGGTCTAATATGACGACAGAAAGTTTGAGGACAATTTTAGGGGCGTTTTTGTTTCGTGGAGATGATGTTGAGAAGCGCGTGAAGGTTTTATCAGGGGGGGAGAAGAGTCGTCTTATCCTAGCGAAGCTATTGATCAATCCGCCTAACTTTCTTCTTCTTGATGAGCCGACAACGCATCTTGATGTGGACGCGGTAGAGGCGTTAATTAAGGCATTAAAAGAATTCCAAGGAACGCTTGTTTTTATTAGCCACGATATACATTTTGTCCGCTCTGTGGCTAATACTGTTTATGAAGTTAAGGGTGGAGTAAGGAAATTTCCTGGTACTTTTGATTATTATTTTGATAAAAAAGATACAGAACCTCGAGTTATGAAAGAACACAAGCTCGCAAAATCAAAAGAAGATAAAAAGGAGGATGTCAAACCTCTTTCTAAAGAAGATAAAGAAAATTATAATGATGAAGTTGCCGCTAAAATAAGGAAGTTAAGAGCAAGAATAGAAAAATTAAAAAACGAAAAGTATGCTACCGCGAGAGTGCTATCTAATCCAAGGCATAGTAGAGAGACAGTTAAAGAGTATGAAAAGAAGCTTGAAAAGCTGGATAATAAGGTAAAGACAACAGAGAATAAAATTAAGGAATTAAAAGATAGGTTTGTGTGATATGCTAGTTGTAGGGGGCGTCGCTTGCCTACGCCCGTAATAATATAAAATTATTAACAATTGGTTGAATATCCTTATGACGAATCATATTCATAGTAAATTAATAATCGGGCGCAGGCAAGCGACGCCCCTACGATAAATTACGTTAACGATAGGAGGTAACATGAAAGTAAAAGATATAATGACTAAAGAGGTGATTACGGTAAAGCCTTCGATGGATTTACACAAGTTAGCTAAATTACTTATTAAAAAGAATATTAGCGGCGCTCCTGTTGTGGATGCTGACGGAAAATTTTTAGGAGTGGTGTTGGAGGAAGGGCTTATTTTTCAGGATAAGAAAGTTCAAATACCCGCGTTTATTACTCTTTCTATGGGGTTTTTTACTTTGGGTATGCCTAAGTTTAAAGAGGAAATGCGTAAAATCGCGGCTACTACGGTAAAAGATATTATGGAAAAAGATGTTGTTAAGGTATCATCTCAAGCAACGGTTGAAGATGTCGCGACGATTATGGTGGATAAAAAATCTTATTATTGTCCTGTCGTAGAGGGCGGATCTGTTGTTGGTATTATTACAAAAAAAGATATAGTCCGTGCTATTGTTAATGGCGATATATGGTGAAATAATAAACTCGAAATACGAATATCGAAATTCGAAACAACATTAAAATTATAATGACAGAAATTATAAACATAGACTAAATAATTTTTTTTATAATTATAATTTTGATCATTCGAACAAGACTGAAGATTATAAACATATTTCTTCGTATTTCGACATTTGATATTCGAATTTTCTTAGTTTGTTTCGTATTTCGGATTTCGTGCTTCGGATTTATATTAGGGGAGGAGATATGTCAGACGGTTCAGATAATAAGGTATGGCGGCCGATTTATAAAGGTATGTCAAAAGAGGCGCTTAAGACGTCATTTCGTAATAATTTACAATACGCCCTCGCTAAAGATGAATATACCGCGACCGATCATGATAATTTTATGGCAATGGCTATTGCCATACGTAATCGGATTGTTGAGCGGTGGATTGCTACCCAGCAAAAATATCATAAAGAAAACGTAAAAAGAGTTTATTATTTATCGATGGAGTTTCTTATCGGTAGGCTGTTGGGAAATAATATTCTAAATCTTGGTCTTTGGAGAGAGACAAAAAGTGCTTTGAAAGAGTTAGGCCTTGATTTAGATGAAATCAGAGGACAGGAACAGGATGCCGGGTTAGGTAATGGCGGATTAGGCCGCTTGGCGGCTTGTTTTCTTGATTCAATGGCTACTTTAGGTATTCCCGGTCAAGGATATGGAATACGGTATGATTACGGTATTTTTCGACAGAAGATTGTTAATGGATATCAAGTGGAGTCTCCTGATGAGTGGTTGAAGTTAGGTAATCCTTGGGAGATTGCCAGGCCAGAGTATAGCGTGACAGTAAAGTTCTATGGTAAGGTAGCAATGTTTAATGATGAGGGTGGCCGCCTGCGCGTTGAATGGAAAGAGACAGAAGACGTATTAGCTATGCCTTACGATATTCCTGTATCGGGGTATAAAAATGATGTCGTTAATACTTTGAGATTATGGTCGGCAAAAAGTACTGAGGAGTTTGATTTTAAAGATTTCAATAAGGGTGATTATGAAGGGGCGGTATATAGTAAAGTATATTCAGAAAGTATTTCTAAAGTGCTTTATCCCAGCGATATCAGTACTCAAGGAAAAGAGCTGCGCTTAAAGCAGGAATATTTTTTTACCGCAGCCGCTATATCAGATATTATCCGCCGATTTAAAGTTCACAATAAAGATTTTAAAGATTTTCCTAATAAAGTGGCTATTCAGCTTAATGATACGCATCCGGCGATTGCTATTGTTGAGTTTATGCGCATATTGATAGATGAAGAGTTCCTAATTTGGGATAAAGCTTGGGATATTACTGTTAATACCTTTGCTTATACTAATCATACTATTATGCCGGAGGCGTTAGAGAGTTGGCCGGTTTCTCTTTTAGAAAATATGTTACCAAGACATATGCAAATTATTTATGAAATAAACTCCCGTTTTTTAAAGGAGGTGGCTGATAAGTTTGGCGGAGATAGCGAGCGGCTATGTAGAATGTCAATTATTGATGAGTCTAAACCTAGAAGAGTTAAGATGGCATTTCTGTCTATTGTAGGGAGTCATTCCGTTAACGGGGTTTCTAAATTACATTCGCGGCTTATTGCCACACAGTTATTTAGAGATTTTTATGATTTTTGTCCTCAAAAGTTTAATAATAAAACAAATGGAATTACGCAGAGAAGGTGGCTAAATAAGGCAAACATGAAACTTGCGAGGTTAATAACAGAAGCCATTGGCGATAAATGGTTAATTGATTCTTCTCAGTTAAAGAAATTATTGTTGTTTAAGAATGATAAAAGTTTCAGGGAAAAATGGCAGAGAATTAAATTAGATAATAAGAAGAGCCTGGCAACTTATATTTATAATACACAGGGTATTTCTGTGGATCCTAATTCATTGTTTGATGTTCAGGTTAAACGTATTCATGAGTATAAGCGCCAGATGTTATTCGCTTTATATATTATTTCTCAATATTTAGAGTTAAAAGATAATCCCACGTCAAAATGTGTGCCTAGGACATTTCTTGTTGGAGGAAAAGCCGCCCCTGGTTATTTTATGGCTAAGCTAATTATTAAGTTTATAAACAGTGTCGCGCGGGTAGTTAATAATGATAAGGATATTAGAGGTAAACTAAAGATTGTATTTCTTGATAATTATAGGGTGTCATTGGCGGAAAAAGTGTTTCCCGCAAGCGACTTGTCTGAGCAGATATCTACTGCCGGAATGGAAGCTTCCGGAACGGGATGCATGAAGTTTATGCTTAATGGTGCTTTAACTATAGGTACTTTAGACGGCGCTAATATTGAAATAGCAGAGGCTGTTGGTAAAGAAAATATATTTACTTTTGGGTTAGATGCTGATGGAATCCAGCAGTTAAGGGTCAAGGGATATAAACCTGGCGATTATATAAGAAAATTGCCGGTTTTACGTAAGATTGTTTCTTTAATTAAGGAGAACTTTTTTTCGTCAAAGGAACCAGGGATTTTTGATTCTATTATTAGAAATTTAACTGAAGGTGATCCCTTTTTTATTTGTGCTGATTTTCAGTCTTATTGTGAAACACAAAGGCAAGTGGGGGAGGCGTTTTTAAATAGGGAAAAGTGGCTGGATAAGGCAATTATTAATGTGGCCGAGGCAGGAAGGTTTTCCAGTGATAGGACAATTGTTGAGTATGCTAGAGATATATGGGATATTGATGTGAGACGATCTGAGTGAAGAAACTCTAAACACTAAATCCTAAACACTAAATAAACCCAAATTATAAAAGCACAAAATATAAAACAATATAATTTAATAAAAAAATCCATGTTTAATCGAACTTTGTTTTGGTTCTGGGTGAGTTTGGAGTTTGATATTTTAGATTTATTTAGAGTTTAGTGTTTAGGATTTAGGGTTTTAAAGAGCAAGAAGCTTTTGACAATAATAATTTGAAGAGGAGGAAATGAGGTATGGAAGTGGTAAAGTCATCATCGTTACGTAAAATTGAAGAGAGAATGGAAAATATGGATAAAAATTCAGTAAGGTATCATGTTTTACAAAAGGCAAAGGACTTTAAGTCTTCATGGATTGAGTTAGGTCGGGCTCTTTACTCAGTTTATAACGATAAGACGTATAAAGAGTGGGGGTATCAGGCGTTTGAAACTTATACCGTTAAAGAGGTAGGTGTGAAAAAACAAACTGCCATGAGATTGCTTAATTCGTATTATTTTCTTGAGAAGGAAGAACCGATATGTTTACAGCGGAGTTGTGATGAATCTTCAGAAGCTAAGAGTGTTCCCAGTTATGAGGCGGTTGATGTGTTGCGTTTAGCAAAGAGGAATAAAGAGTTAGATGAATCCGATTACGATGATTTAAAAAAAGGCGCGTTTGAAGATGGCAGGGACGCTAAACAGTTGAAAAAGGACGTAACTTTGTTACTTAAGAAAAGAAAGGATATAGACCCTGAAGAAGAAAGAATAAGGAATAATAAAGTGATTATAAAACGTTGCGTGGCTACTTTGAAAACAATAAAAAAAGATATTGAGGTCTTAGGTGTACTTCCTCAAGATATTGCCATAGAAATAGGTAAGTTGCTACAGAAGATAGAAGCCCAGATTTTGTAGGGGCGGGTTCTAAACCTGCCCCTACAGCATTTCTTGATTTTTTTACGGTTTGGATACGGGTTTCCGGAGTTGTTTCTTTTCTGCTTGTATTTTTTTTAGTTTAAGCATTTTTTCTTTTGATCGTTTTGAGCGTTTACGTTTTTGGCGGCGTATTTTTTCGATACGCTTTTTTTCTTCACTATTTCTTCCTAAGATAATATTTTCTATTTTCGTAACAAGTATTCTACGGGCAAAAAATCGGTTTAAACTTTGTGATCGTTCTTTTTGGCATTTAACTTCAATTCCCGTCGGCAGATGTTTTAAGTATACACAACTGGATGTTTTATTTAATTTCTGCCCGCCGTGACCGCTTCCTCGTATAAACTTTTCTTGAATATCAGGCTCTTTAATGTCTAATTTTTCCATTTTTTCTTGAAGCGTTTTTTCTTTTTTGAGGGTTACACCGTATTTTGAGCTTTTTTGGTTCATGCGATTAATATTGTAGGGGCGTCGCTTGCCTGCGCCCGATTATTAATTATAAATATATCATGAATATAATTTGGCATAATGGTATATTCAACCATATATTAATAATTTTATATTATTACGGGCGTAGGCAAGCGACGCCCCTACGATATTCTATCATATTTCCATATATTTTAGAGAATAAAATAGCTGCTGTGGTGGGTGTGAAATCTCTTATCAACGGTAGCGCTTTCTGTTATAATTAATACTTATGAGAATAATATCATTTTTAATTACAATATGGTTTATTTATGTGGTATACCGTGTGTTTGTTCGGCCTCTGGTTCGAGTTTTCTTGACGGTTTGGGGGAGGCAGCGTGCTGCGCATAAACGGTCCAATCAAAGCGATAATTCTTACCAGCAAAAGCAATCTCCCTATGATAATACTAAAATAGTAGATGCTGAGTTTGAGGAAATAGAATAATAAATATATATAGGGTCAAGGGACAGAAATTTTAAATTTACCATTACAAATTTACCATTTTGAATTGAGGGATAAAAGAAAAGAATCAAATAAAACATGTTAAAATTATTTCTTATGTAAGAGAAACAATATCTAACAATTTAAAATGGTAAATGGTAAATTTAAAATGATAATATGAGTAGTGAACGGTATATTGTTCACGTTGATATGGACGCGTTTTTTGCTGCTGTTGAACAACGCGATAACCCCAATCTATGTGGTAAGCCGGTTGTTATAGGTGCCGATCCCAAGGGAGGAAGCGGCCGAGGGGTTGTTTCTACCTGTTCTTATGAAGCAAGAAAGTTTGGCATCCGCTCTGCTATGCCGATTTCAGTTGCCTACCGAAAGTGTCCCCACGCTGTATATCTGCCGCCGGATATGAACAAGTATCTTTATGTGTCTAGAGAGATTTTTAATATTTTATACGGGTTTACACCTTGGATTGAACCTATAAGTATCGATGAGGCTTTTCTCGATATAACGGGAAGTGTTCATCTTTTTGGGACGGCGCCGGAGATTGGTTTATTAATAAAATCAAAAATAAAAAAGGAAACAGGGTTGACGGCATCTGTTGGGCTTGCTCCCATAATGATGGCAGCTAAGATTGCTTCAGATTTGGAAAAGCCCGATGGATTTGTTGTTGTGACCGCGAAGGATTTGCTGAATTTCTTATGGCCGTTGGATGTAAGCAAAATTTGGGGGTTAGGCAATAAAAGTGTGGCGCTTTTAAGAAGCTTAGGTGTTAATACTATTGGGGATTTAGCTAGGAGTCCTCAGGAGCATATCTTTCAGTTTTTAGGTAATATGGGGTTACGTTTTTGGCAGCTGTCAAACGGTATTGATGATAGAAGTGTAAGTCCCCTTCAGAAATCTAAATCTATTAGTCATGAATTGACCTTTGAAGAAGATGTTTCTAGTAAAGAAAAGATTGAAAGCTCCTTGATGGTATTATGTGAAAAAGTTTCTGGGCGCATGCGCCAAGCAGGCGTAAAAGCCAAGACGATAGGATTGAAAATACGCTTGGATGATTTTAAAACATATACTAGGGCAATAACATTAAGTCGGCCGACTAATTTTGTTAGTATCATTTTTAAAATAATATCTGAGCTGTTTAATGAATTTGATACTCGGAATAAAAGAGTAAGATTAATAGGTGTTAAGGGGTGTAATTTTTCTGGGAATTGCTTTCAGAGGACTTTATTTTATGATAAAATTGATGAGAAACAAAATCAAATTCATAACGCTATTGATAAAATTAAAAATAAATTTGGTCAAGATTCTATATGTAGAGCATCTGGCGGAATAAAAAAATATTTTAGATTAAAGAAAGTATGAAACGAATATTTTTGTTGTGTTTGATATTAATTATGTCTGGATGTGGAAGGGTTACTGTTGAAAAATATTTAGAATATTTATCTGAAGAAAATACTACCATTCAAGTAGAAAACAATAGTAGTTCAACGGATTGGTGGGGGCCGGTAAAATTAAAGCTGCGCGACCAAATAATAGAGGGAATGAAAGAGAATTTTAGAAGGTCGCCGTTATATCTTGTTAAGAAAAACGCCGATATTACTGTTGTTCTGCAGGATATCTCGACAGTTGGAGGCGCCGATAGCATTCAAGTTGAGGAAGTAACTCTTATAATAAGGGGTAGAAAAAAAGAAATTCTTAAGATTAGGTATAAACAGACTGCTACAATTTTTCCTGATGATTGGTATAGAATTTGGAGGTACGCCAAAGACGCGCAGTGGATTGCTCAGATATTAGCTGATAGAGTTGTTCAGGAGTTAGGGGTAAGAAGAGTGTTAATGCGTCAGGAGGTAGCCGCCGATAAACGTCGTCCAGCCAAGAGAGGATTTATTATTTATCAGCCTCAGAATAGAGATTAAGGGTATTATAATTTTTTAGTGGTTATGAAGTTATGCCGGGCGTATGCGATTTAAAAGACAAGATGGCACTGTTGCGAAATACCCCAAAAGTGTCATCCCTGCGAAAGCGGGGATCCAAAACATTAATGGAATCAATGGATTCTGGATTCCCGCTTTCGCGGGAATGATAGAAAACGTTATTTCGCAACAGCGCCAAGATGGATATTACCGTTACTATGGGCAGTTATTCTCAGGGTAAAGAAGGTTGGTAAAAGAGGGAACTTTAGGAATTAGTTTTATTATGTGCTATGGATGAGATGAATTCTTTAAGCTTTTCAAAATCTTCAGATAGAATTTGTTGAAATTCTATTCCCGTATCAAAAAGAAGCCGTCTTTGTAGAGAGTCGTTTTTTCTTACTCCTACCCAGATAATGCGTCCTTGACAAATTAGAGGTTCTTTTTTTATTCCGTATATAGTAAGAGTAATTAAGGTATTAGGTTTTAAAGCTTCAGAAATAGCGATTCTTAAGCCGCTGGCGCTGATATCTTCTGTATAGGTGGGAAATATTAAGTTTTGGAACGTACGTACAGATACCTCACATGAAAAGGTCACTCTTACGAATTTTCTTCGTTCTGAGGCATTCCAGATCATTTTCATCTCCCCTTGTATGTAACTTTACACTTAAATTGTAACATATAAATAAGGACTTTTCAACATTTTAATTTATAACATATTGTTACGTATGTATTTATGAATAAACTTGTTTAGCCATGAAGTCTCTTTTTTCTGCTTTTCGTTTTTTGCTGAAAGCTGATAGTAGATAGCGGACAGCTTTATTTAAGGTTTACCCAGTTGACCAATAAATAAGTGTTACCTAAGAAGATACTCAAAAATAGATTTAAGAATATATCTTTTTATGGTATTATAATTTTTATGAAAGTACATTTAGCTGGTTATAACGTTGATACGGAAGTGTTAGATGAGATAGAGCAGAAATGTGGTAAGCGCAGCGATCTAACTCCTGAAGTAATTTCGGCGGCCTACGCGCGTATAAGCAGGGATCCGCGGCCTATTAGTGAAATACGAAGAGATGCGCGGTCTGAGGTTGAGCGATCTAGAAAATCTAACTCAACGATTATATTTAAAATGGGGCATCATTCTGTCGCCGAACATGCGGTGTTTAACTTAGATATTTTGGGTGTTTCGCGGTTTGTAATAGAGGAGCTTGAGAAGTTTCGGTTGTGCTCTTACACAGAGAAATCTCAAAGATACATTACTCTCGATAAAGATTTTGTCATTCCAGAGGAAATTAAAGGGACAAGTTTACAGGGGTTGTTCCTAGATATGATTGGCCGTCAGAATGAAGCCTATTTTAAACTTTATGATAAGTTAAGAGATTATGTTTTTACCAAATATCATGAGCTTGCCCAAAATCCAAAAAAGCATAATCTTCTGGAAGGGTGGGCTAAGGAAGATGCCCGCTATGTTACTTCTTTAGCTACAGAATCACAAGTTGGTCAGACAATTAACGCCCGTAATTTAGAACTTCTGTTAAGACGGTTTGCTTCTCATCCTTTAACGGAAGTGAAAGAATTGGGCCGGGCGATTTATGCGCAGATAGCCTGCGTTGCGCCGTCGATAGTTCTTTTTAATCAGGCTAATGATCGGGATATTAAGACGTATCCGGCGTTAAAAAAACTTGCCGCCGAATTTATAGAAAAAGATGAAGGTGTTTTTTTAAATAAGGATAAAGATATAGAGTTGGTTGAATACACCGAAGATGGGGATGATGTTATTTGCGCCGCATTATTACATACGTCTTCCAATTTACCTTATAAACAATGTATAGCGATTATTAAGAAAATGCCTCATCGGGAGAAGATACGATTTTTTAACGCCACTTGGCAGAATATGCAGTTTTATGATTCTATGCTGCGTGAGTTTGAGTATGCTAACCTTACTTTTAGTGTTGTGTTGTCATCTGCAGCTTTTGGTCAGTTGAAACGGCACCGTATGTCAACTATTACCGCCCAGGAGTATCATCCTCGATTAGGAGTGACTATTCCTCAATCTATAAAAGAAATTGGTATGGATGATTATTTTATGGAAATAGTTAAAGCTACCAACGAAGTTTATCATAAAATTAATGAAGAAATCCCTCAGGTTGCTCCTTATGTTTTAACAAACGCTCATCGTAAACGTGTGTTGATACGCCTTAACGCCAGAGAACTTTACCATATATCACGGTTAAGAGAAGACGCTCACGCTCAATGGGATATTTCTAACATTTCTCGCGCCATGGTAGAAGAAGCCAAACAGGTTATGCCTTTAACATTCGCCTTAATTGGTGGAAAAGATAAATATAACGAAATCTACAAAAGTATCTACGGTCAGCCGCCGAAAGTAACAGAGGCTGTTTTACCCGGCGCGCGTAATATAAAGTAAAGGCATGACTTATAATGCTTTTATCTTAGAGGTAAGTTCTCTCTTTCCTTTTTAAAAAATATCTTCCAGAGTTTTTATTTGCGCTTGATTTTAATATGGGTTTGATATAATGATATAATGAATTTGAGATAGTTTATTGTTCTGTGTAATCGAAAAATAAGGACAGTTTTTATTGATTTTTTTGATGATAGTTTTATAGGAGGAAGGGAAGGTGTAGTTAAGAGGAGTCTTAAATTTTTTTCTATTGGAAGACCAAAGAAAATATGAAAAAATGGTCGCTGTTCCTAATTTGCCTAAAAGGAGGCATTCATGGCTAAATTTATTAAAAAATTTTCTAAAACAATAGGTCTTGTTCCCGGAACTCTAGTCAGTGTA
>JAHISK010000099.1 GCA_018818105.1 Candidatus Omnitrophota bacterium
CCGTTAGAGATAGCCCGTAAATGGGCGCGAATGGGCGCAAAACTTTTGCATTTAGTTGATTTATCCGCGGCCTTGGGGAAGAAGGATAATTTAGAGGTGATTAAAACAATAATAGCAGAGAAAATAATAAAAGTAGAAATAGGCGGAGGAATAAGAAGTATAGATAAGGCTTGTGAGTTGATAGATGTAGGAGCCGAGAGGGTAATTATTGGAACAAAAAGTTTAGATGATAATTTTTTGAAAAATATAATAAACTCTTTAGGGAGTGATAAGGTAGCCATAGGAGTAGATGTTTTAGATTCAACGGTTGCGGTCCAAGGATGGCAGCGCAAAACTACACTTAAGGGCGTAGATTTTATAAAATATTTGCAGGATAAAGGAATAAAATGGGTGATATATACTGATATTGGGCGTGATGGGACTTTAAGCGGAGTCGATGTCGGCGCGTTATCGGACTTTTCTCAATTTAAGGGTATGAACTTTATCGTTTCTGGTGGAGTTGCTTCTTTGGAAGATGTTAGGAGAATAAAAGAAGAAGCGCCTTTTGTTTGGGGGGTTATTATCGGCAAGTCGTTGTATGAAGATAAGGTAAATTTAAAAGAGGCGATGAGAATTTAGAAATCCAGATTGGAAAACATATCAAAAGGACATCGGAATTGTAAATATTGTAGGGACGAGGTGCCCTCTCCTGAAATCATTCTGCCCGAACAATAATATAAATAATAAAATAAACGGGCGCGGAAAACTGCGCACCTACGTTGTGTGAAATAACAGCGAAACAATAGGGTCTGACTCTGCTTTTCTATGCTACTATTCTTTATGCAGGTAAAGAAGCAGATGGGGCAGAAATGGGGGAAGAAAAAAGAGGGGTTGCGCTTGACAAAGTGTATATTTTAGTGTATACTTTAATTGGAGGTGAATTATGAGTGTAATTATAAGAAAGCTATTCAAACATGGGGGAAGCTATGCGGTTGATATTCCAATGGCTTTTGTCAAATGTGCGGGGGGTAAAGAAGTTGTTTTGGAAAGTACTCCTAGAAGAATAAGTATACGTCCCAAAATAAAGCTGGATACTCTTGAAGAAGAGCCTCTTTTTGGCGAATTTCTTCATGCTTTGACAATTGACGCGCTGAAACATCCTGAAAGACTATATGGTGTAAAAGAGGTTTGGGATAAAGATTGGGATAAACTTCTAAAAAACGTCAAGTCTGATGAAGAGTAAATATCTTTTAAAATATCACGAATTGTACTATCAGCGTATAGTTGAATTAAAAAAACAGGTAAAAGAACTCCATAGTAAACTTAGCCCGGAAGAGTTCAAACAACATGAAATAGTAAAGTTTGCCGCTCGGGTTCGTAAAGCTGACCAAGAAATTATTCCGGAAAACCCTGATCGGTTAGAGTATCGATTGAAAGACGAACTTAGGAAATACCGCAGGTATAAACAAGGGTTGCAACGTTACAGATTATTTTTTTGTTTTTCTAATAAGCCCCCAATTATTCTTTATTTATATCTGAATGATGAAAAGCACCTACGCAAAGAAGGCAGTAAAACGGATCCATATGAAGTTTTTAAAAAACTTGCGGCTAAAAAATATTTTAGCCCCGATCCCACCAATTCTAAAATCCGAAATTGGATAACCTGTCTTTATTCCTAAGCAGTATTTGGTTTAATAGCTTACAAAAAACCAACCGTTAGGTTTACTCGGTAAAATCAAGGAATTTGAGGATGGGATTTAGGTATGGGATTTAGGTCTTGACAATTTTTGAGAATATGGTATAAAAGATGTCTATGAAAAAGACTAAGTATTTTAATAAAGAAGAGAGAAATTGGGTGGTTATTGACGCTAAGGGTAAAATTTTAGGTCGTCTTGCTAGCCGTATAGCTAGAATTTTACAAGGTAAAAATAAGGCTCAGTACAGCCCTAACTTTTTGTGTGGCGATAAGGTTGTTGTCATCAACGCCAAACATATAAGAGTTACGGGGACCAAGATGGAGACTAAGATTTACGATAAGTATTCCGGGTATCCCAGTGGAAGAAAGGAGATGCCTTTAAATATATTGATAAAGAAAAATCCTTCAAAACCATTGTATCTAGCGGTTAAAGGTATGCTTCCTAAGAACTGGCTAGGCAAACAAATGCGCCGAGGTTTAAAGATTTATACTGAAGGCGAACATCGTCAAGTAGCGCAAAAACCCAAAAAAATAGAGGTATAAGAGTATGTCAGAAAAAAAGAAAAAAGAAATAATTTCCGCTACTGGACGTAGAAAAGAAGCGATTGCTAGAGTTAGAGTTGTTCTTGGTGGTCAGGGAAAAATCGTTATTAATGGAAGAGAGTTTGAAAATTATTTTAATACGGTTGATTTTAGAATGCAGGTTAAAAAACCTCTTATAGTTGCTGATTTAGAAAAAAATGTTAATATTTTAGCTAATGTAAATGGTGGGGGATTAGGTGGTCAGGCTGGAGCTGTAAGTTTAGGTATTTCCAGATGTTTGTTAACGATGAACCCTCAGTTACGAAGTCTGTTAAGAAAAGAAGATCTTCTTACTCGCGATCCTCGCGCTAAAGAACGAAAGAAATATGGCCGTAAAGGCGCCCGCCGCCGGTTCCAGTGGACGAAACGGTAATTCTACGTATTAATTTTTTATTCACCGTGTGTCTATTCTTGGTTTATTCTTAAAAATAATCGTTTTATAATTATTCCTTGTAAATACCATATAAAATATGGTATATTTGAAGGCTTTAATCTAGAATTTTATTTGGATGTAAATATATGTAAGAATACGTATAATCTCGGTATTTTAGCTGGTATGGGATTATTATTTAAGGAGGCTGTGATATGAGAAATTATTTAGTGGCTAGTATATTATTATTTCTGTTGTCTTTGAGTTCCGTAGTATGGGCTAATAATGATATTGAGGTTAATTATGTATATCTAACTCAAGAGGTTAGACATCTTCCTCTTGGGAAGTTTAGCGCTGAGTTTAAAATAATCGATGCTACAGAATCTCAAAATCCGCGTATTATTTTACCCTTCGCGAGTCTTGAAGTAATATTTGATCATCATCTTACCGATGAAGAGATCGAGCTTTTTGAAAAAGAGTTTCGTATTTTCAATATTACCGATTCTAGGAATGAAGCTCATCTTCATGAAATTACAATCGATGGAAAGAATAGCGGTATGCCTGTTTCCGGAGAAAACGCTTCTTTTTATTGGCGGGAAGAAAACGCAAAATTGTACTATACGCCTGAAGGATTGGAGGAGGGAAGGGATTTTGAAATTATTCTTCCCTCGGGATGGTTGCTTAAGGATAGCCAATGGCAATTTTCTACCAAAGAATTAACAGGGCAATTACGGCATTACGGCATAATCGTTTCAGATTTAGATGATTGGAAAAAAGCCTCAGATGAAAAACCTCTTACAGAGCGAATGAAGTATATCGATTGTATTGTAGTAGATTATTTCAATAATAAAGGCTATGAAGATGCAAAGATACGTATTCGGGGAGGATCATCGACGCAATTTCAAAAGAAAAATTACACGATTAAATTTGATAAAGACAAGATGTTTACAGGTTTTAATGATTCTTTTGGGGAATATCAAGGACCGAGAAGAAGAATTGTTTTAACAGCAAACCCAACATGGTCATCTGAGCAGCCGTTAACATTTTTTAATAATCGGTTGGCTTATGATCTTATGCGGGATCTTGAAAGTAGAAAAGATATATATGGGGTAGGATTAGCCGCTGATTCATATTTTAGTCTAATTACTTTAAATGGACGTTTTCTTGGGATTTATCAATTTGGTGAGCATATTGATGTTGGTAAAGGTGGTTGGTCAACAATGAAGGGTCGTCAGGAAAAGTTAGGATTTGATTCAGACGGTAAAGGTTTGCTGCATAAGCTAAAACGTACCGGTGATCATTATCCTGATTTTGGCAATATGTTTAATTTGATACCGGAAACAGAACACAAATATAAATTTGATGATAAAGGAAATGGTGTACGTACTCAGTGGAAGGGTATGATTCCGTATCGATATTATGTGCAGCGGGAAATCGGAACGACATTTATACAACCTGTAGATATAGAGTTTAAGGTAGCGGCTGATCGTGAAGATGGTTCAGAAATGGAGCTTGAACCTGATTTGTCCTCAGGAGAGTCTATCGATTATCCTTCTTTCGATTTAGAAGGAGATGGCGTAGGGTTAATTCAACGGGATACGACAGAATCGTATATTGAAATAGATTTTAATGATCCGGTTAAGGATGGTAAAAAGGTAAAGATAGAATTTACGACTTTGTTTGATATCGATCAGTTTTATGCCGCTGTTCGAAACAATAAAGAGGGCATGTTTGATTGGATGGATTTGGACGGCGTGCTTTTAAATATCTTTTTTGTCCGTGTGGCAGAAGCAACCGATAATGTGGGAACCGCGAATAATTTATATTTCTTCGCCAATCATGATGATTTAGAAGATTATCGAGATGTTATTATTCCTCCTGCGAAGTATCATGCGATCATTTGGGATTGTAACTTTTCTTTTCGACGGGCATTTGTGCGTTTTGAAGAATTAGATAGATTCAAAGAGCTGTTACAGTTACCGCCATGGATGCAGGTCGCGCAAGAATCAGATATTGCTCGTCAAAGATATATTGATTTATTTTACACAGAAACAGAAGAAGGAGGAGTTTTAACTGAACAGTATTATATGGATAAACTTAATAGCTATATGCATGAGATTGGCAATGCTATGCAATTAGAAGAAATTCGTTGGAATCGAAGGTTTGATCCACAACAAATATATGATTATATTGGGCAGCAGTTTTCTAATTCGGAGTATATGCGGAATTATTTATTAAGTTTAAAACCGGATCAATATTTACCTCCATCCATGAATAATAGTAATCATCCCCCGGTGTTTAATTCAGTCGCGGATAAAGAAGTAAAAACGGGAGAATTTTTACGTTTTGATGTTTCCGCCGTAGACGAGGATAAAGACGAATTAATCTATTCGGCGGCTAATTTGCCCAAAGGGGCCACATTCGAGAATCAAATTTTTGATTGGATGCCAACACTGGGACAATCGGGAGATTACGATGTTACCTTTAAAGTAAACGATAATAATGATAAGGAGGGAGAAGATACTTTAATCGTTTCTATAAAAGTTCTGCCTTGTCCGGATCTTGTTGTCCAAGATATTTATGAATCTAATCGTCGATTGACGATCGGGATAAAAAACATAGGGGATGGACAAGTTATCGGATCGGGACATTTGTTTATTTGGATAGACGATAAACTTTGTTGGACATACAGTCTTAATACTCTCTATAGTCAAGAATTTCGTGAAGTCGGAGGAGAAATAATAGTCCAGCCGCAGACGCTTTACGGCACGCATGAAATCCGAGTCCAAATAGACCCATTGAATAAGATAGAAGAAATAGATGAAAATAATAATAAAAAATCGAAAATAGTCGTTTTTCCTGATAAGCGAAATGAAGGCATAGAATTGAAACATTCGCTTGTAGAAGAAGTTGAGAAAGGGAAAAATCTTGTCCTTAAGGTAAAAGTAGATAATTCTCAGAATGTAAGATATCTTAAAACGCGTTATGAATATTATCGGGAGATTAAATTGAACTTCTGGCAGTGGCAGTGGACATGGAAATTTTGGGTGTATGGAAGGAGATATCTTTCTAATAGGAATTCCGATGATAAGACAATTTATACCGCAGATATACCGTGTTCCAAAGCTGTGGAAGGAGAAGGAAAAGTGAGATATTATATATATGGCAGAGATAAGAGCGGTAAAACTCATAATACGGGATGGGTATCGACCGATGTGAAGTAAGAGGTGGACTGAAGATTGTATTTTATTTTGGGTAGGTTTTTAATAAAGGAAAATCAAAAATATGGATATTATTAAGACAATTTATGATACGGGAGATGTTACTTTTCTTGTTTTTGTAATTAATATTTTTTTAGGATTAGTTTTATCTTTGATTGTTTGTTATATGTATCGATTAACTTTTAGAGGAATTACATATAGCCAGACATTTTTACTTTCTTTAGTTTTAATGACAATGGTAACGTCGGTTTTGATTTCTGTGATTGGGGGGAATTTGGCAAGGGCATTCGCTCTTGTTGGCGCGTTATCGATTATTCGGTATAGAACAGCAATAAAAGATGCTCGGGATACAGGCTTTATTTTTTTGTGCGTGGCTACGGGTATGATCATCGGCGCCGGGTATTATTTAATAGCTATAGGATTAGTTGTTTTTGTTTCTCTTGTATTAATTATTTTACATAAAGTAAATTTTGCCTGTGACAGTATACATAGAAATGTTATTAAAATTAACTTTCTAGAGGGTAATGATTCAGATACGTATGAGAATAATATTAGGAAAATACTAGATTCGGCGTATAAACAAACATCATTAATAGAGCATTTTGTTGATAGCGCGAAGAAACGGGTTCATTTAACTTTTGTGGCGACGTCATTAGATAGCGGAAAAATTAATAAAAAACAAAGAAAGCGAGAGCGTAGAGTAATTCAGGAAATTCAGCAGCTTTCCAGTGTTGAGAATGTTTCTATTGTGACAGATCAGTTACAGCAGAATATTTAGTTAAGCGGCTTAATGATTATGTTTTCTCTACGCCCGTGTATTATCTAAAGGATATAATCGAAATACAAAAAGCCAGAATATAAGTTTACGCGAAATTATGCGGCTAATAATGCTAATGATTTTAGCGGGTTTTCTCCAGTTGGAGAGCATAGAAAATATGAATATTCTTTAAAAAAGATATTTAATAGAGCTTGGAAGTATGATATGGTAAAAAAATTGCAATGAGACGGGAAAGATTTGAAATTAAATACTATTTTTCTTTAGTACAGTTAGATGAACTGATTCGGTTCATCCAGCCTTTCATGGTATTAGATAAATATTCGGATTGCCGCGATAAAGTAGGTTCTTACAAAATTAGTTCTTTATACTTTGATAGTGATCATTTTGATTTCTATAGAACTTGTGCGTTACCAAATTATGGTCGCATCTGTTCCCAAATTAAATATGTATAGAATTGAGGGGTGAGAAGGGGTGATTTCCAAATTATTGAAAAAAATGGAGAAA
>JAHISK010000100.1 GCA_018818105.1 Candidatus Omnitrophota bacterium
AAGTTAGATCTTTTTCTAAACGGTAAGCTGGAAAGAAAAACCGACAGCGCTTTTTATAATCATTATGTGTGTAAAAAAAATACCAAAGAGAATATAGGGAAATTTATCGATTCGTTAATTAATGAGATTTAGCCGGTTTTTTGATTTTTAATATTAGGAGGTCGGGATCCCGATATTCATCGGGGAGCCGAAACGAGAGAGAAGATTTTAGTTGAATTCCCCGCGGGGCAGCTTATGAGAAAATAAGGAAATGGCAACTGTTTCAGAGAAAAGGTTATGGTAAATAAGAGTGTCCGGAATATCATGGCGCTGTTGCGAAATAACGTTTTCTGTCATTCCCGCGAAAGCGGGAATCCAGAATCCATTGATTCCATTAATGTTTTGGATCTCCGCTTTCGCAGGGATGACACTTTTGGGGTATTTCGCAACAGCGCCATCATTGTTTTAAGTGACAATAAATTCGAATGTTTACAGATTTTTTTGTACTGTTGGATTAAGAATTTAAAAACATTAGTTTTTACTTCCGGCAGTTATTCCCTTATGAAAGGAATGTTAGCCCGTATATTTTTTCTTAGACAATATTTGAATAAGTCGGTTGAAAAATCCGATTGTTGCGTAGGTGTTCATAAAGGAATATGGTATGAAATAAATGATGCGTCTATAGAGTTGACCGAAAAATTCTATGATTGCCAGAGTAAAAAAATAAATAGATTAATTAATTATTATGACGGTATTCTTAGGACGAACAAATTTGCCGCATTTATTAAAAAAATAATTTCATTCCATATATTTGCGTTATTAAAGGAATTGCATCTGGTGAAATTAGCCGGCTTTAATAATGAGCATATTGTAATGGTTAAAAATCCCATTAGTGAATTTATAGTTCAATATATGGAGAGTAAGTATAGTGTTAAATATAAGATAAAGTGGATTACTTCGGCAGGGAGTTTGTTTTCTTTAGGGGTATATTATGGTTGGCTGTTTTGGGAGGTTATGCGCCGGGGCGTAGTTTTTAATAAAAATAAAGATGAATACAAATTATCTAAAGAAGCTGTATGGGGGTTTTATAGAGCGACATTGAGCGACGATATGATAATTGATGGTGATAGATTCCAAACGAAGGATATGATTATGTTAGGATTTTGTCCCGGAAATCGCTACTGTGAAAAAGTGTATCAGGAAGTTAAAAAAAGAGGATTTAATGCGGTTATGGTTTCGAAAGCGAAAATCAATTTTAATAAGAACATTCTTAATTTGCTGTTTTTTTATGTTATTGTTCCGTTCAAGGTTTATCTTACCCTATTTTTCAAACAACAGGCGTATTTATTTTATTATATTTTCGTGTTTCATCGGCAGAGTTTTTCTATAGAAATATTAATGAATCTATATCGCATAAAATGTCATATTTCAACCAAAGATCACGATGATGTTGCCGCGACAATTATTTTTAATAAGTATGGAACGAAATGCGCGCTTTTTCATTGGAGTGATATTACCGTTTACAAAGCGTATAATTTTGCTTTTCTCGCCCATAATATTTTTTTCGCTTGGGGAGATAAGCATTATGATTCTAACTCGGACAATTATTTTGTGGACAAAAAAATCAACATTGGATGTATCTATAAAAAGGCATATAATAAGGCAGTGAAGAATAAAGAAAATATTATTGCTCGGATAGGAAGTTTTAAGCAGAAGCATAAAACCGTATTATTCTGCGATAATTCTTTTAATAATTCAATAGAATATGTGGAACACTTTTTTCTTGAATATTTGGAAATAATTGATGAGTTTTGTAAGCGAAATAAAGATGTCAATGTATTATTAAAAGCAAAGAACGAAGAAGTCTCCGTAGTTGCTAATTTACATGATAAGCGTACTCAATATAACGAGATTTGGCGGAAGCTTATAAATTATGATAATTTTACCTATTTTCACCCATTAAAATGGAGCGTTGAAGAAATTCTTGTCGTATCCGATATTTGTATAAACATGGGGATGAACACCCCTTCGACAATAGCATTGATATGCGGGAAGAACGCTCTTTATTATGAAACCACCGGAAATAATAGCCATCCTTTTAGTATGAAGTATAGAAACGAGATTGTGTTTGAAGATAAAGAGCTTCTTTTAAGGCAAATGGATAATATTTTAAAGGGAAAATTTAAATGTCAGGATGTAATCAGTGAACATGATCTTAGAGAGTATGACGCATTTGCCGATGATAACGCGTTGGAGAGATTAAGAAAAAATTTGTATGAATTAACACTATCGTAAAAGGTAAAGGTTTATATGGAGATAAAAAATAAAAAAGTATTGGTAACAGGGGCCGATGGATTTATCGGGAGCCATCTTATTGAACAGCTTTTGCGGGAAGAATGCGAAGTAAGGGCGTTTACATATTATAATTCTTTTAACCTGTGGGGGTGGCTGGATAGTTTTTCTAAGGAAAAATTAGGGCAAATAGAGATTTTCGCGGGAGATATTAGAGATTCAAATAGAGTGCGGCAGGCTGTATCAGGGGTAGATATTATTTTTCATTTGGCCGCGATAGTAGGAATTCCCTATAGTTATTATTCTCCTGAAAGTTATATTGACACCAATATTAAAGGAACACTTAATATTTTACAATCCGCGATGGCTTCGAAAGTAGAGAAAGTCATGGTTACTTCCACATCGGAAGTTTATGGGACAGCGCGATATGTTCCTATCGATGAAAAACATCCTCGCCAGGGACAGTCGCCATATTCAGCGACTAAAATCGGCGCCGACAATATGGCAGAATCATTTTATAGAAGTTTTGATTTACCGGTTGTAATCGCGCGCCCTTTTAATACTTATGGGCCTCGTCAATCCGCGCGCGCGGTAATTCCTACGATTATAACTCAGCTTCTTTCCGGCAGTGAGAAAATTCGCTTAGGTTCGTTATTCCCTACCCGGGATTTAGTTTTTGTTAAAGATGTCGCTGAAGGATTTGTACGGATAGCTGAGTCGGATAAAGTCATTGGTGAAGAGATAAATATCGCGACGCAGATGGAGATATCAATAAAAGATCTTGCCCAAAAGTTGATCGATATCATTAATCCGCGCGCTAAAATAGATATCGATGATCAAAGAATACGGCCGCGGAATAGCGAAGTAGAGAGATTGTTGGGAAGTAATAGCAAAATAATAAAATTGACAAACTGGCGCCCTAAATATTCTTTAGAAGAAGGATTGCGGGAAACAGTAGAATGGTTTGGAAATAAAGATAACTTAAAGTTATATAAATCAGGTATTTATAATGTATAAGAATATATATTTAGACGCTCCCAGCGTAGGCGCTTTAGAGAAAGATTATTTGAATAAAGCGATAAGTGCCGGGTATGTTTCAACCGCGGGAGGATATGTTTCGGAATTTGAAAAGAAAATCGCGGAATATTTGAAGGTAGAAAAAGCTGTTTCGACTCAGAGCGGAACCGCGGCGCTTCACATTTCTTTACTTGAGCTTGGTATCGGACGCGGCGATGAAGTAATCGTTCCTGCTTTAACATTTGTCGCGACAGTAAATCCCATTATGTATGTGGGCGCAAGACCGGTATTTGTGGATATTGATAGGCAAACATGGAATATTGATTCAAAAAAAATAGAAGCCGCGATTACTTATAGGACGAAGGCGATTATTCCGGTACATTTATACGGTAATCCTTGTAATATGGATAAAATAGAAAAAATCGCCCAAAAACATAAACTTTATGTTATTGAAGACGCGACAGAAAGTCTAGGGGCTAAATACAAAGGGCGGTATACCGGCACTTTTGGTGATTTTGGCTGTTTTAGTTTTAATGGGAATAAGATTATAACTACCGGCGGAGGAGGGATGGTTGTTGGAAAAAGTTTTGAAAAAATTGATCACATAAAGTTTCTTATAAATCAGGCAAAAAGTTTAGATAATAGCGCGTATCATTCCGAAGTGGGATTTAATTATAGGATGACTAATATTGAAGCCGCGTTAGGGTTGGCTCAAATACGCAGGTTAAAATATTTTTTAGCAAAAAAAAGAAAATTTAAAAATATATATGAAGAAGAGTTAAGGCCAATTGCGGGTATTTGTTTTCAGAGGGAAGAAATGAGAGCGGAAAGTTCATTTTGGTTAACGTGTGTTATCGTTGATAACCGCAGCGCGGGCTTTTTACAGAGTAAATTACTTGAACAAGGAATTCCCGCGCGAAGGATTTTTATGCCGTTAATGGAATTTCCTTTTTGTCAGCGAGGGAACCGAGGAGATTTTAGTAATTCGTATTATCTTTATGAAAGAGGATTATGTTTGCCAAGTTCTACGTTAAATAAAGAAAATGATATCTTCAATGTGTGTAAAGTCATAAAAAACGCAATTAAGTAGTTTTTGATATGAAAGATAAAATTATTCTAATCGGCGGCGGCGGGCATTGTAAAGTGATAATTGACGCGATAATTAATGCTGATAAATATGATATTGAGGGCGTATTAGATTCCAAGTTTAATGTTGATTTTAAAATATTAGGTTTTTCGATTATCGGCGGAGATGATAAATTGCCGGAAATAAGGGGCAGGGGCGTAAAGAACGCTTTTGTAAGTGTTGGTTCTATTGGAAAATATGCGTTGCGCCGGCATATTTATGAAAAAGTAAAAATATTTAAGTTCAATGTCCCCGTTATTATTCATCCCCGGTCGGTAGTCGCTTATGATGTTAGTATTGACGAAGGAACTTTTGTCGCCGCTTCAGCTACGATAAATTCAGGGACACGGATTGGCAAGAATGTTATTGTGAATACTTCCTCGTCTATCGATCACGATTGTGTTATCGGTGATTTCGCTCATGTTTCTCCAGGGGTTATTTTATGCGGCGGGGTGAGTGTGGGAGAAGGTACGCATATTGGTGTTGGCGCAAAAGTAATTCAAGGAGTCCATATCGGTAAAGATTGTTTTATTAAAGCTGGGCATACAGTTTGCGGCAATGTTGCCGCGGGATCTGTATATCCCGGCGAAAAATAAGATTATGAAAATAGA
>JAHISK010000101.1:2500-42385 GCA_018818105.1 Candidatus Omnitrophota bacterium
CCGAAGCGGCTAGAAAAATTATCAAAGACTGTGAGGATAAAAAAATATCTTTTTCTCAGATAACTGAGGATGTTTTTAGTAAATATCTTTCTTTAGGGGATATCGCTAATCCGGATTTATTGATTAGGACATCAGGAGAGCAAAGAATAAGTAATTTTTTGCTTTGGGATTTAGCCTATGCTGAGTTTTATTTCCCAGAGGTATGTTGGCCTGATTTTGATGTGAAACAATTACGGAAAGCTTTAAAAATTTATTCCGAAAGAGATAGACGATATGGCGCGATTAAGAAAGATTAGAAAAATTTACATAGATAAGTTTGTTAAACGGGATATGAAATGACGGAAAGATTTATTAGTTCACTTATTTTAGGAGTTATTGTTATCTTCGCGGTTATTTATTCGCCGGTATGTGGAATGGTCGCGACTATATTTATTCTGGTCGCTCTCTATGAGTTTTTCTATATGGTGGAGAAAAAGGGGGTAAGTTTATTTAAGCCTTTTGGGTTGTTCGTCGGAGGGCTTATTCCTATAACTATATATTTTCATTTTCCTATTAAAGAAGGGTGGCAGTTTTTATTTGTTATAATTGGTTTATTTCTTTTTTTTCTTATTGAGCTTACTAAAAAGGAAACGCATCAGCCGATTCTGTCTATTTCAGCGACTGTTTTTGGCATTATTTACATATCGTGGTGTTTTAGCTTTTTAATAAGAATACGGCAGCTTCCCGAGGGTATGATTTTAACAGCGTTTTTGCTGCTTGTAACAAAGTCTTCGGATATTGGTGCTTATTTGTGGGGTCGAAGTTTTGGCAAAACCCCGCTTATAAAGAGAGTGAGTCCTAAGAAATCGTTAGAGGGATCTATCGGCGGATTTTTTACTAGTTTAGGAGTAGGGCTCATGATTTCTCCTTTTGTGGAGAGCATTAATTCTTGGGAGAAGTTCTTTTTGATTATCATTTTAGCAGTAATTTCTCAGTTAGGAGATTTATTTGAATCGCTTATAAAGAGAGATTGCCAGGTTAAAGATTCCGGTAGAATTTTACCGGGTATGGGGGGGGTTCTTGATGTTATTGATAGCATAATTTTCACTGCTCCTACTTTTTATCTGTATATTACAATGATGAGATAGAGAGAGTAACCAGAAACCAGAGAATAGAAACCAGAATAAGAAATATGGGTAAAGGAAATATGAAGAAAGTATTAGTATTTGGATCAACGGGATCAATTGGTAAAAATAGTCTTGATGTAATAAGACAATCACAAGGCAAATTTAACGTTGTAGGGCTTTGTGTTAATAGAGATATAAAAAATCTTCAACGTCAGATAAAAGAATTTTCACCGGCTTACGTCTGTGTTGTAGATCAGCGATGTGCTGATAAATTAGAAAAAAACTTAGATAATAAAATAAGATTATTTAAAGGGGAGAAGGGACTTCAAAAATTCTCAACTATTAAAACAGACATATCTGTTATGGGGATTTCTGGAATTTCTTGTTTAAGACCGCTGCTTATCAATTTACAATATAGCAAGCGAATCGCGTTAGCCAATAAAGAAACGATTGTCGTCGCGGGATTATTTGTTTTTAAGCTTGCTAAGAAATTCGGCACAGAGATTATTCCTGTTGATAGTGAGATAAATGCTTTATTCCAACTTTTCAACAACATCAAGCGTGATTTTTCAAAGGTTTATATTACCGCTTCTGGCGGAGCTCTTATTGATTATAAGAAACAGGATTTAAAAAAGATAGGAATAAAAGAAGTATTATCTCATCCTAATTGGAGAATGGGCCGTCGCATAACAGTAGATTGCGCGACTTTAGTGAATAAAGCTTTTGAAGTTATAGAAGTTCATCGATTTTTTGGCGTGCCGTATAAGGAAATCGGTGTTACAGTTCATAGAGAGTCGGTTTTTCACGCGTTAGTTGAGTTTAAAGATAGTACTGTATTTTCATGCTGTTATCCTCCCGATATGAAAATACCTATTGCTTACGCGTTGCATTATCCCAGACGGGCACCTAGTGTTAGGGGCGGATCATTTGATAAAAAGTTTTCATTATCATTTGAACCAGTTAATTATAATAGATATCCTCTTTTTAAAATGGTGCTGGACGCGGCAGGAAAAGATGATAATTCTTTAATAATTTTAAATGCTTGTGATGAAACTGTGGTGGATTATTTCTTAGCAGGAAAGATAAAATTTACTGATATTTATAAGGTAATGAATTATATTTTTTCTAATTATCCTTCAAAACGATTAAGAAGGATAGAAGATATTTTTTATTGGGATCAATGGGCGAGAACTAAAACGAAAGAATATCTATTGAATTCAGGGTTCAGGGTCAAGGGGCAGGGGTCAAGGAAGAAAAATATTTTTACTAAGAATCAAAAATCAGGAATTAAATTATGAGTATAGTAGCTATAATTGTTATTTTCAGTATTTTAATTGTCGCGCATGAATTTGGCCATTTTCTTGCGGCACGAATGAGTGGTGTAGTTGTTCAACGTTTTGCTATTGGCTTTGGTCCGAAGTTATTCAAAATTAAAGGGAAAGAAACAGAGTTTTTAGTTTGTCTTTTCCCTTTAGGCGGGTATGTTAAATTAGCTGGAGATAATCGTGATGAGTGTCAGGGGCATCAATATGAATTCTTATCTAAACCGGCGGGAATAAAGATGAGAATTGTTTTTGCTGGACCACTTTTTAATTATCTGTTAGCTTTTATTCTTTTTTGGTTAAGTTTTACGTTTTTCGGGTATCAGTCTTCAGGAACGGTTGTCGGGGAAGTTATAAAGGATTACCCGGCTTATTCGGCAGGTGTTAGAGTCGGCGATAAAATTTTAGCGGTCAATAATGAAAATGTTTCGACTTGGTATCAGATGGCATCTAAGATTCATCAAGCTGAGAATAGCGTTTTACTCAAAATAGAGAGGAATGAAGAAGTTTTGCCGTTAGATGTTCCTTTGAAAGATGAAAAGATTACTGATGCCAGTGGGAAAAGTAAAAGTGTTCGTGTTATTGGTATAGCCGCGAAAATAGAAAAGTATAATCCGGTTATAGCTTTTTTTAAGGGGGCTCAAGCGTTAGGTCATATTACTGTTTTTACGGTTAAAGGGTTAGCCTCTATTATTATGGGGAAGATACCGTTTAAAAAAGCAGTCGCGGGGCCTTTAGGTATTTTTTATTTTACTCATCATGCGGTTCAGATGGGAATAGTTACTGTTATTAATCTTATGATTCTCTTGAATATAAATTTAGCCATTGTTAATCTTCTGCCGTTACCTATATTAGATGGAGGTCATATTGTTATTTTTTTTATTGAGAAGTTACGAAAGAAACGGCTGAATGAAAAGGTGGAAGATTTTTTGACTCGTGTAGGGTTTGTTCTTATTGGCATTTTATTTTTATTTATTTTTTATAACGATATTATAAAGTTTGGGCCTAAAATTTGGTCAAAGAAAAATGTGCAAATAGAAGATGGGGTCAAGAAATAATAATTTTAAATTTAGCAATTAACATTTTTAAATTAGCATTTAAGAGAGTTAATATTGAGAAATTTAAAATGCTAATTGATAAATGATAAATTTAAAATGATAGTAGGGGTCAAGGAAGAAAGAAGATAATAGAAAGGTATATATGACGAAGGTAGTAAAAATTGGAAATTTAAAGATTGGCGGGAAGAACCCTGTACGTATAAAAGGGATGATTAAGACGCCTCACTCTCAGATTCGAAAAGTTATCAGTGAAGCGAAACGATTAGAGAAAGAAGGCGCTGAATCTATACGAATTGCCGTTAGAGAAGATAAGGATACAAAAATAGCGGCTGTTTTAAAAAAACATGTTTCTGTGCCGATAGTTGCGGATATCCATTTTCATTATAAACTAGCCTTAGGAGCTATTGAAGAAGGCTTTGATGGGATAAGATTGAATCCTTCGAATATTTCTAAGGAAATCCATATTCGTCAGGTAGCACGGGTAGCAAAGAATTATAATGTTTCGATTAGAGTAGGTGTTAATTCAGGTGGGTTCAAAAAAGAATTCGCGAACTCTAAGCAATTAGCCGATGATATGGTTAAAAGAGTCCAGCAGTTTCTTAAGATTTTAGAAAAAGAGAATTTTTTTGATGTAATGGTTTCGTTGAAGGGCGCGGATGTTGTATCAACGATTATAGCTAATGAGATGTTTTCAAAGAAGTTCGATTATCCTTTACATTTGGGTGTTACCGCTACAGGGCCTTTTTTAGAGGGCGTAGTTAAATCTTCTATAGGGATAGGTAGCCTTCTTTCTAGAGGGATTGGTTCTGTGTTGAGGGTATCATTGGCAGCGCCATCTTTTGTGGAGATACAAGTAGCAAAACATATTTTACAATCGTTAAATTTGAGACGTTTTGAACCGGATATTATTTCGTGCCCTACTTGTTCGCGGTGTGAAGTTAATCTTATTGCGATTGTTGATAAGTGTAAGAAGGAGTTAGCACTGCGCGCGGTTGATAAGTCTTTAAAAGTCGCTATTATGGGGTGTGTGGTAAACGGTCCGGGGGAGGCGTATCAGGCCGATATTGGGGTTGCTTTCGGAGGTAAAGATAAAGCGGCTATTTTTAAGAAAGATAAGATTTTAGGATGGACAGATGAGAAGAGAGTTGTAGGCGATTTAATGAGAGAAGTTACGAAGATAAAGGGGCAAGGGTCAGGGGTCAAGGGGCAAGGAAGAATTTAGGAGAGAAGACTTTAAAATTACTGAGCGAAGCGAGGAGAATATGTTATTTTCAAAGAGTTTTATTTATACTTTAAGAGAAGATCCCAAAGTTGCGGAGTGTCTTAGCCATAAATATTTGCTAAAGGGGTGTTTTTTGCATATGGTATCTTCAGGGATATATTCTTATTTGCCTTTAGGATTAAGAGTTTTAGATAAGATTAATAAGATTATTCAAAAGCATATGAATAAGAGTGGTGCTCAGCAGTTATTGATGAGCGCTTTGCAGCCGATGGATATATGGAAAAAAACAGGTAGAGATAAAGATTTAGAAGAAGTTATGTTTAAATTTAAAGATAGGAAAGATAAAGAACTTTGTCTTGGTCCGACACATGAGGAATTAGTAACTGAACTCGCGCGTAAGTATGTGCGATCATATAAACAATTGCCCTTTATTCTTTATCAGATCCAGGCTAAATATAGAGATGAACCTCGACCGCGGTTGGGGTTGATGCGAAGTTGTGAGTTTATAATGAAAGATGCCTATAGTTTTGATATTGATCAGCAAGGATTGGATGAGAATTATGCCAAGATGTTGACAGCGTATAAGGCTATTTTTAAAGAATGCGGTGTGGATTTTGTTGTGACAGAAGCTGATTCAGGAGTTATGGGGGGAGATGTATCTCATGAATTTATGGTGGGCTCCGAGATCGGAGAAGATGTTTTATTTTGTTGCCAGGGGTGTAATAAGTTTTTTAAGCAAGGGAAGGAGTGTCCGGAGTGTAAAGGTAGTTTAACCCAACAGAAGATGATTGAGATTGGGCATATATTTAAATTAGGCACAAAATATTCTAGTGTTTTGGATGCGAGTGTTCTTGATAAAGAGGGAAAAAGAAAACCTATTGTTATGGGGTGTTATGGCATAGGGGTTAGTAGATTATTTCCTTCTATTATTGAGGTTAATCATGATGATAAAGGTATAGTTTGGCCTAAGAGCGTTAGTCCCTATGATGTGAGTTTAGTTACCCTTGGTGGTGTTGCTTTTGATGATGCCGCGCAGATAACGCATGTTTTAGAAAATAGTGGTATTGATGTTTTGTTTGATGATAGAGATATCGCGGCAGGGGTTAAATTTAATGACGCGTATTTAGTAGGTAATCCATATATTTTAATCATGGGAAAGAATTATTCGAAAAATAATAAAATCGATATTGAGGTAAGAAAGACAGAAGAGAAGTTAAGTCTAAGTAAAGAGGAATTAGCTAATTTTTTCAAAAAAGAATATAATATATAAAAGATATGCATGTTCATGAAGATAAAATTAAGGTGAAAGTGGAGGAGATACTTAAACCAAGGGGAATAGATCTTGTTGAATTTAGTATTTTTTCTACAAGAAGAAGCTCTATCGTTCGGTGTCTGATAGATTATCCCCAAGGAGGTATAATTATTGATGAATGTGTAAAGATTAATAAAGAGGTTACTTTTTTTCTTGATGAAAGTAATCTTTTAGGTGAAAACTATAGTGTTGAAGTTAATTCGCCTGGATTGGAGAGGAAATTAAAGACGTATAAAGATTTTTTGAGAGTAAAGAATAGAATAGTATCTTTATGGTTTATTAGTCCTTTTGAAGGTAAAGAATATTTTGAGGGAGAATTAGTGGATTTGAATGAAGAATGTTTGTATATAAAAAATAAAAATGATATTTATAAGATTAGTTTAAAGCAAGTAAAAGTAGGGAAAGAAAAAATAACTTAGCGTATAGCGCGTAGCGGATAGCGTTTAGGAAAAACTATCCGCTAGTATGAGGAGGTTGGAAATAATGAATAAAGAATTTTTAAGGATGTTAGAGCAGTTAGAAAGAGAAAAAGGATTAGATCGGGAAGTTTTGATTGATGCTGTAAAGCAGGCGTTAGAAACTGCGGCTAAGAAGGTAGCTAAGCTTAACTCTGTTAGTGAGGATGATATTAAGGTCGATATCGATTCTGCTAAAGGAGATATTCGAGTCTGTATAGGAGGGAAAGAAGTTGTCTCTCGTGAGTTTGGCCGTATCGCGGCCCAAACTGCCCGTCAAATTATAATTCAGAAGATAAGAGAAGCTGAGAAGGAAAATGTGTATAACGAGTTTAAAGGTAAAGAAGGAGATATTATAGGAGGAGTGGTATATCGATTGGAAAGAAAGGCGATAATATTGGATCTCATGGGTAAGGCGGAGGGAATTCTTCCTCATTCATTTCTTTCTCCTTTAGATAAGCTGCGGTTAGGTGAGCGAGTTAAAGGGTATATTCGTGAAGTTAAGAAAGATAGAGGAACGCAGATAATAATTTCCCGTCGGCATGAAGGGTTGGTGAAAAAACTTTTTGAATTAGAAGTTCCTGAGATTTATGAGGGAATAGTTGAAGTGAAATGCATTGCTCGGGAAGCGGGAGAAAGGACTAAAATAGCAGTTTTTTCTAAAGATGATAAAGTCGATTGCGTAGGGGCATGTGTTGGGATAAGGGGATCTCGCGTGAAAAGTATAATAGAGGAATTACGGGGAGAAAAAATTGATATTGTGAGGTGGAGCGAAGACATAAAAGAGTTTATAAAAGCCGCGCTTTCACCAGCAGTAGTTTCTAGAATAGAGTTGGACAGAGAAACTAAAAGAGTTAAAATCCTGGTAGCTAATGATCAGTTATCACTGGCTATTGGTAAAAAGGGGCAAAATGTACGGTTAGCTTCCAAGCTTGTAGGGTGGGAAATCGATATCCGGTCTAAAGAAGCGATTGAAGAGGATATTAAAATTATTCAGAAGCTTAAAAGTGTTGGTAAAAAAGTAGCAGCGGTTTTAGTTGAGTCGAGGTATAATAGCGTCAATGCTATTGCTAGAGCTTACGCGGGTGAGCTCGCTAAGTTGAAAGGAATTGGGATTAAGAAAGCAGAACAAATAATTGAGGAAGCGAAAAAAACATGTGAGGAGAAAGCTTTTTTGAAGAAAGGGGACGCAGAGGTAATGAAAGATAAAGTAAAACCTAAAAAAGAAGATATGTTATAAGCTCAAGCTTTTTGAAAATAGAAGGTAGAGAATAGACCGTCCTGAAGAATCGGGACTCTATTTTTGCAAAGCAAAAATAAGGTGGTGACATAAAATGAGAATACATGAATTGGCTAAAAAATTGGGCGTTGATAGTAAGGAATTAATAAAAAAGTTAAAGAAGTTAAATTTTGATGTAAAAAATCATATGTCTAGTGTTGATGAAGACACCGCGGAAATTATTATGCATGAGATAAAAACATTAAAGCATCAGGAAATTGAATCTAATGTAATAGAAGTTAATTTTCCTGTTACGGTGAAAGATTTAGCGATTAAATTAGGGAAGAAGCCTTCAGAGCTTTTGGTTGATCTGATGAAAGAACGAAAGTTGGTTACTATCAATCAGAATCTTGATGAAGCGACAGCTATTGGTATCGCGTATAAATATAAAGTTAATTTATGTAAAAAACTGTCCGAAGAAGATGCTATTCTAAAAGTAAAAGCTAATGCCTTAAAAGAAAGAGCTCCTGTTGTTACTCTTATGGGTCATATTGATCATGGAAAGACTTCGATTCTAGATTATATAAGAAATAGTAAAATTACAGAAAAAGAAACCGGCGGAATCACTCAGCATATCGGAGCTTATCAGGTTGTTTTAGATAAAGGTAAAATCACCTTTCTTGATACGCCGGGTCATGAAACATTTACCGCGATGAGGGCTAGAGGCGCAACTATTACCGATATTGTAATTATTGTTGTTGCTGCTGATGAGGGAATAAAGCCGCAGACGGTTGAAGCAATTGACCATGCCAAAGCCGCGGGTGTGCCTATAATTGTGGCCATAAATAAGATTGATGCGCCTAATGCTAATCCTGATATGGTAAAACAGCAGCTTTCTAAAGTGGATCTTGTTCCTGAAGATTGGGGAGGTAAGACTATTACTGTGTTAGTTTCGGCTAAAACGGGGAAAGGTATTGATTCCCTTCTCGAGTTGATTCTTTTGCAGGCTCATATAATGGAATTAAAAGCCGATTATGATAGAGCTGCTGTTGGCGTGGTAGTTGAGGCTAGGTTATCTAAAGGAAAAGGACCTTTAGCTACCATACTTGTTAGGGAAGGGAAGTTACGTGTAGGCGATTGGTGTGTATGTGGTATTTATCGCGGAAAAATTAGAGCAATGTATGATGATAGAGGCGAATTAGTAAAAGAAGTTTATCCTACAGTTCCGGTAGAAATACTTGCGTTAGCCGGTGTGCCTAATCCTGGGGATCAATTATTTGTTGTTCCGAATGAAAAGAGCGCGAAAGAAATTGTGGAGAAAAGGAGAGACGAAGAAGATATAAAGAGGATTGTTCCTTCGGCGCATCTTAAATTAGAAGATTTATATAAAAAAGTAAAAGAAGAAGATTTAAGACAGTTAAAAGTTATTTTAAAGGCTGATGTGGGGGGAACGTTAGAGGCGGTAGGCGATGCGTTAGAAAAAATACCTAGTGAAGAGGTCGATTTGGTTATAATTCATAAAGGTGTAGGGGCAGTAAATTCTTCTGATATTCTTTTGGCTGATGTCAGTGATGCTATTGTCGTAGGATTTAAGGTTTCTGTAGATCCGAAAGCAAGAGACTTAGCTAAAAATAAAGGTATTGAATTAAGAGTGTATCAGATAGTTTATGAGTTGATAGATGATATAAGGGCTGCTTTAGAGGGGTTGTTGAAACCCCATATAAAGAAAGTTTTTCTTGGTCGAGCAAGAATAAAGTCGGTGTTTAAGCTTTCTAAATCCGGCATAATTGCGGGCAGTATTATTGAAAAAGGTAAAATTATTAGAGGTACGGCTTGTAACCTTTTTAGGGGCAATGAAGTCATTTTTGAAGGAAAGGTCCAGTCTTTGAAGCGATTTAAAGAAGACGTGCGTGAAGTCGCGCAGGGAACGGAATGTGGAATAGGTGTTGGTTATAACGATATTAAAGAGGGCGATGTTTTAGATGTTTTTACTGAAGAAGTGATTACGAGGAGACTTAAATAATAGATGGGAGATGGCAGATAAGTTTTTGTGATCTCCAATCTGTAATCTGCAATCTAATATATGAAAGTAGTATTAAGCGGAGTAAGGCCGACAGGTAAACAGCATTTAGGGCATTGGATTGGGACTCTTTCTAATTGGATAGAGTTACAACAGCAATATCAATGTTTTTTTATGGTTGCTGATTGGCACGCGTTTATGAGTGAGTATAAGGACTTATCTCATATAAAAGAGTACTCGTTTGATAATGTATGTGAGTGGATAAGTTACGGAATAGATCCTGCGCGATGTGTTCTTTTTGAACAGTCAAAGGTAGGCGCTCATTTAGAACTTTTCTTATTGCTTTCATATATAACCCCGATAGGGTGGCTTTCGAGATGTCCAACTTTTAAAGAGCAGATTAAGCAGCTTAAAGATAAAGAGATAAATACTTATGCTTTTTTTGGATATCCGGTATTACAGTCTTGTGATATTCTTTTGTATAAAACTAATTTTGTTCCGGTGGGAGAAGATCAGCTTTCTCATTTAGAGTTGTGCAGAGAAATTGTTCGTCGGTTTCATCATTTATATAAGAAGCAAACGTTTATTGAACCGCAGCCAGTACTTACGCCTATTCCAAAGTTAGCTGGGCTTGATGGTCGAAAAATGAGTAAGAGTTACGATAATTTTATAGCTCTTGATGAAGAAGATGCCGTTATAGAAAAGAAGATTTTATCTATGATTACTGATCCTGCCAGGAAAAAAAGAACAGATAAAGGGCATCCGGATATTTGTACTGTGTTTGCCTACTATACAATATTTAAAAAAGAAGAAAAAGAGGATGTTCGCCAGGGATGTATGAGCGCGCAGCGTGGCTGTAAAGAGTGTAAGAAAGCTTTAGCTGATAGCTTTAAAGTATTTATTGGCTCTAGAAGGGAAAAGAAGAAAGAACTTATGAAAAAGAAAGATTATATTCGAGATATATTAAAAGAAGGTAATATAAAAGCGAACGCTGTAGCTTCTAAAACGTTAGAAGAAGTTAAGGCAGCGATGAAAATATAGTATAAAAAGACTATAGACCATTGACTATTGACCATAGACCAAAATTTCTTTAGGTCGATAGTCAATGGTCTATGGTCGATTGTCGGTATTATTATGAAAATTAAATTAGATATATTTGAGGGACCGTTAGATTTACTTCTTTATTTGATCAAGAAAGACCATCTTGATGTAAGTGATATTATTTTAACAGAGGTGGTTGATCAATATCTGCAGTTTTTAGAGCTTATGAAACTGTTAGATATAAACCTTGCTTCAGAGTATCTGGTTATGGCTGCTAATCTTATTAATATTAAATCTAAAATGCTGCTGCCTAAGTCTCAAATAGAGGAAGGAGTTGAAGAAGATGATCCTCGCCAAGAGTTAGTACGTAAGCTTATTGAGTATGAAAAATTTAAACAAGTAGCAGATTTTCTTAAAACGAGAGAAGTCCAGCGTCGTAAGTATTTTAGCCGACCCGCCGCGGTAGCTCAAAAAAGTGAAGGGTATTTAGAAGCTTCTATTTTTGATTTGATTAGCGCATTCCAAACAGCTTTGAAAGAGGTTCCTAAAGATATCTTTTTTGAAGTAATGAAAGACGAGTTTACTGTGGAAGAAAAAATCCATGATATTACGCATCTTCTTTTAAAAAATAATAAAATTTCTTTAGCGGAAATGATTTCTTCTGGGAAAAATAAGATTGAAGTTGTTGTTATCTTTTTAGCTATATTAGAATTGATAAAATTAAGAGAAGCAGTTGCTGTTCAGGAAGAGCTTTTTGGACCTATTCTAATCGCGCGTAGAGCTAATTTATATAGTCAAGCTTAATAAATAGATTAGAGATGGGAGATTGGAGATATCAGATAATTATTTCCAATCTGTAATCTGTAATCTGCAATCTATTGTTATGAATGAAGAGAGAGTAGTTGATCAATTAAGGGAAGACGAGGATGAGAAGATTATTAATTTGTCTTTGCGGCCTCAAAATTTAAGGGAGTTTATAGGACAGAAGAGTATTGTTTCTTCTTTAGACATTGCTATCGAGGCCTCGAAAAGAAGAGATGAGCCTTTAGAACATCTGCTTCTTTCAGGCCCTCCCGGGTTAGGAAAAACATCGTTGGCGTATTGTATTGCTAAAGAAAGAATTGCTAAAGTAACGGCGACTAGCGGCCCAGCTATTGAGCGCGCGGGGGATTTAGTCGGGATCCTTACTAATTTAGAAAAAGGCGATGTTTTGTTTATTGATGAAATTCACAGATTGTCTAAAGTTGTAGAAGAGTTTCTGTATCCGGCTATGGAGAATTTTCAAATAGATTTTGTTATTGATAAGGGTCCTTACGCGAAAAGCGTGAAGTTTAATTTAAAACCGTTTACTTTAATTGGCGCGACGACTAGGAAAGGGCTTCTCAGCGCGCCATTAAGAGGTAGGTTTGGTCTTTTTTTTGATTTTGATTTTTATGATTCACAAAGTTTATCATTGATTATTAAGAGAAACGCGCAGCTTCTGAATGTTGAGATTGATAACCAAAGTTGTTTGGAGATAGCGTCTCGTTCGAGAGGTACGCCTCGGCTTTGTAATCGGCTGCTTAAGAGGGTGCGTGATTATGCTCAAGTTGTAGGGGAAGGCATAATCAATTTGGAAGTGACTAAAACATCTTTAGCCCAGATAGGTGTTGACGCGCAAGGGTTGGATGATTTAGATAGAAAGTATTTAAAATCAATAATTGAGTTACATCGTGGTGGTCCTGCGGGGATTGAGGCAATAGCTGCTTCTTTGGGAGAAGATAAAGGTACTTTGGAAGATGTTGTAGAGCCATTTTTATTGAAAAAAGGGTTTATTCTGCGTTCTCCCCGGGGAAGGATAGCTGCTCAAAAATCTTACCTGCATTTAAATATTCCTTATAAAGACGCTGTTGTACAATAGTATCAGCGTCTGATTACAGCGATTAATAGAAGATTACAACGATTAAGTGTTATGTTTAGAGTATTAAAAGAATGTAAAGAGACAAAGGCGCGTAGGGGTGTTTTTAGGAGCCGGCATAACGAATTTATGACTCCTGCTTTTTTCCCTGTGGCGACAGCGGCGGCAGTTAAAGGGTTAACAACAAAAGATCTGGATGATATTGGGGTTGATGGCCTTTTAGTTAACGCGTATCATTTGTTTTTACGGCCTGGTGTTGACGTGATACGAAAGGCCGGCGGACTGCATAAATTCATGAATTTTTCTAAAACGATTATTACGGATAGTGGAGGGTATCAGATTTTTAGCTTAGAAAGATTACGGAAAGTGACTGATGAAGGGGTTGAGTTCCAATCTCATATTGATGGGAAAACATTTTTTTTAACGCCACAAGATGTAATAAGGATTCAGTTAGATTTAAATTCAGACGTATGTGTTCCTTTGGATGAATGTGTTAAGTTTCCGACAGAATATGATTATGCGCGGATTGCTATGGAGAGGACAATTGATTGGGCAAGGAAGAGTAAAGATTTTTTCTCTAAGCATAAAGGAGAAGGTAACCTTTTTTTTGGTATTATTCAAGGATCTACCTATTTGGATTTAAGGAAAAAATGCTTAGATGAGATTATGGAATTTGATGTTGACGGGTTATGTGTTGGTGGTTTAAGTGTTGGCGAAGAACCAAATTTAAGGTATAATGTTGTTTCTTTTATCCAGGAACACGCGGATAAGAAGTATTTACGGTATTTTATGGGCTATGGCAGGCCAAACGATATTTTGGAAGCCGTATCTAGAGGGATTGATCTTTTTGATTGTGTTGTTCCTACTAGATTTGGTCGAACAGGAACCGCTTTTACTGGTCAAGGAGAGCTGATCGTAAGAAATTCGCCTTATATCGAGGATCAGGGACCGATAGATGATGAGTGTGGTTGTTATGTATGTAAAAACTTTAGCCGGTCCTATTTACGGCATCTTATAAACGTAAAGGAGATGGTTGGCGTACAGCTAATTACATATCATAACGTTTTTTGGTATAAGTGTTTTATGGATAAGATACGCAATGCGATTGATGAAGACAGATTTGCCCAGTTTAAGAAAGAGTTTGAAGCAAAATTTAGAGAATAGGGTCAAGGGGCATGGGGCAAGGGTCAAGGAAGAAAAATCGGTTTTTTGTATTTCTTGACCCTATCAAAATATAATGATAATTGATATAATTACTATATTCCCTGAAATGTTTTCTCCCGTTGTGGGCGAGTCGATTATTAAACGCGCGGTAAATAAAGGTTTAGTTAAGATTCACGTTCATGATTTAAGAGATCATGTGCTAGACCGGTATAAAAAAGTAGATGATTCTTCTTACGGCGGAAAAGGGATGGTTTTTAAGGCTCCTGGGTTGTTTCATGCTGTGGAATCAACTTTAGGGTATAAGATGTATCCTAAAGAGAAGACAGACGCGGCTAAAAGAGTTATTTTGTTTAGTCCTAAGGGGAAGACTTTAACTCAAGGCTTAGTAAAAAAGTTTTTAAAGTATGAAAGGTTAGTTCTTCTTGTCCCCCGTTATGAGGGGGTAGATGAGCGTGTAAGAAAATATTTAGTTGAAGATGAAATTTCTATAGGTGATTATGTCGTGAGTGGAGCGGAGTTACCAGCTATGGTTTTTATTGATTGTTTAATTAGGTTGATACCGGGAGTGGTTTCTGATAAGGACTCAGTGAAGAATGAAAGTTTTGAGAATAATCGATTGGATTATCCTCATTATACCAGACCTGACGATTTTAGAGGATTAAAAGTGCCGGAGGTATTACGTTCTGGCAATCATAAAAAAATTGAGGAGTGGAGGCAAAAGCAGGCTTTAGAATTAACGAAAAAGAGGAGACCGGATATATTATAGGCAATACGAATGTTTAAATTACAAATTACAATAAACAAATTACAAACAATGAACAATATACAATATACAAATTGTATATAATATTAGTAATTTAATAGGAGAACAAAATAATTTTTTGTTTTGTATATTGAATATTTGGAATTTGTATATTGTAATTTATATATGAGGAGGTAAATTATGGATAAGTTATTGATGGTGGAGAAAGAGTTAAAAGAGAGTTTGAAAAGGGATTATCCAGATTTCAAACAAGGAGATATAATTAAAGTTTATTACAAGATTAAAGAAAAGGATAAAGAAAGACTTCATCCTATTGAAGGTATTGTACTAAAAATTCAGGGCGCAATGCACCGTAAGTCTTTTACGTTAAGAAGGATTGCTTATGGGCAGGCTTTTGAGGTAACAATACCATATTATACTCCCAATATCGGTAAAATTGATTTAGTAAAGAAGAGTCGACGGCAGCCGCGAAGAAAACGGTTGTATTACTTAAGAGATAGAGTCGGTAAAAAGGCAATGCTCACATAAGAAAGACCATTGACCATAGACTATCGACTATAGACTTTTTAAAATCTCAAAATTTTGGTCTATGGTCAATAGTCGATGGTCTATTGTCTAATTTAAGATGATAGTTGGAATAGACGAAGCCGGCAGAGGTCCATTAGCAGGTGTAGTAGTTGGATGTGCTTTATATCTTAGGAAGTTGCCGCCCTTTGTTGTGAAGGATTCTAAAGAACTATCTCCGTTGGTTCGAGAGAAAATTGTTCCTTGGCTTTGTGAACATGCTTCTTTTTCTGTAGGGATTGCGACCTCGGAAGAAATTGATAAGATAAATATTTTACAAGCGACATTTTTAACATTTAATCGGGCAATAAAGGGGTTGCTTGCTAAAGAACCATCTTTACGAAAAGCGACGTTTATTGTTGATGGTAATCTTTTTCGTACGAAGTTAGATATAAAGTACATATGTATGGAAAAGGCGGATAAGAAAATTAAAGAAGTATCTTGCGCTTCTATTATGGCAAAAGTGGTACGAGATTACTTTATGAAGTTAGTAGATTTCCTTTATCCTCAGTGGGAATTCAGCCAGCATAAAGGGTATCCTACGCAAAGGCATATGGCTTTGTTGAATGAGTATCCTTTGACGCCTTTTCATCGGCGTAGTTTTTCTCCCTGTAAAAGGTAAGGGAGAGATTTGAAAAAGAGAAATTTTAAATTTATCATTTATCATTTTAAAATTAGCATTTGAAAGAATAGGTAATTTAAAATTTGAAATGCTAAATTTAAAATGATTATGATAGATAGGAAATTCATGAATTACAGGAGAAATTTTAAGAAGTATTTAGATGATTTAGGTAAACGTAAACCGTCTCCGGGCGGAGGAAGCGCTGTTTGTATAAGCGTGTGTTTAGGGTTAAGTTTGATAGAGAAATCCATAAATTACTCTTTAGATAAAGAGGGTATGTTGAGAATTAAAGATAGTAAATTTAGCGGAAAAAGATACCTAATGAGGGCAGCCTCTTTAAGGAGAAAGATTTACGATTATATTGATCTTGATGGTCAGATTTTTGATAAGGTAATGAAGTGTAAAGGAAAAGATCGAGAAAAAGCTCTTAAGATGAGCGAAAAACTTATTGTTGATGTGGCGAAGGCGTGTGTAAAAGTGTTTTTTCTTGCTAAAGAGATAGAATCTGGTATAAAAAAGAGTATATCAAGTGATTTCTATATAGGTTTAGAGTTTATAAAGACTGCGCTTTTTGGGTGTGTTACTAATTTAGACGCGAACACTAGTATTTTTGGTAGGAGTAACAAATATATTGATAGTTTTAAAAAGTCGTTAGAGAAATGGCAGAGATTTTAGATTCTCGAGAAATTTGTGGGAGCATAGAAAAAACGATCAAGGAAGAGATTGTTTATTTACCAAAATTATGTTTGGCTTCTATTTCGGTAGGAGAAGATTTTTCAGCAAATGTTTACCAGTTGTCACAGGAAAAAGTTGCTGAGACATTAGGTATTAAATACTTGTCAATAAATTTGGCGGCTGACATTTCTTTTGATGAATTTAAGGAAGAGATAGATAAATTAAATAGTGATACAGGTGTAACAGGGATTATTTTGAATAAACCTTTTTTTCCTTTATGGAAAGATGTAGAAGTTTTTTCTTTGATTGATGTTAAAAAAGATGTTGAAGGGATGCATCCGATTAATCTGGGGAAGTTTTTTATAGGGAATAATCAGTTAGGTTGTTCAGTTGATTCAATGGGGGTATCTACTGTAGGAGTTGTCTCTCCTACAGTATGCAGTGTTGTATCATTGATTAAAATAACTAAGGTTTCCCTTCGAGGTAAAAAAGTAACTATTATCGGATTTTCTTCGCTGATTGGTAAACCTTTAGCTTTATTTTTAGGGGACGAATTAGCTACAGTGAGTATTACGCATATAGCAACTTATCAGGCTGGTAATTTGGAAGATTATGTTAAGGGTGCCGATATTGTAATTTCAGCTGTAGGAAAACCGCATTTGATAAAAGGAGAATGGATAAAAAAAGGCGCAGTGGTGATAGATGTTGGAACGGGAGAAAAAAATGGGAAGCTTACTGGCGATGTGGAATTCAGTAAGGCGCGGGAAAACGCCTCATATATTACGCCTGTACCAGGAGGTATTGGCAGGCTTACAACAATGTGCCTTTTCCATAATTTAGTGGTAATCGCTAAAAACATCCTATAAGGAGTCAAGCTTTTTGAAAATAGAGCAATAGGTTTTGTTTGTCGGCAGACACAGTAGAGAATTTTCTATTTTTGAACATTAGAACATTAGAGCATTTGACCGTCCGCCGAGGCGGACTCTATTTTTGCGGATCAAAAATAAGGAGTTAGGTAGGGATGAGAGAAATTTGTGTTTTAGGCGCAGGAGTGGCGGGTTTATCTTTTATCAAAAAAGTTAGAAGTCAAGGGGCGCAATATAAAATTAGGCTTATTGATAATAAAAGATATTCTTATAATAAGAGAGAGTTTATATCTAATCTTTCTGTAAATGATTATTTTGATTTAAAACGGTGGGCTCAAGATAATGATGTTGAGTTTATCCATGATTCGGTAGAGAGAGTTAATCCCAAACGAAAGAAAATTTATTTTAAAGAGAGCGATTCCATAGATTTTGATAGTTTAATTATAGCTACAGGTTTGAAATCGAAAAAAATGTCGTTAAAAGGTGAACATAGAGAAGGCTTTTTTTATCTTTCTCAGATGGATCCGATGAAAATAAAAGAATTATTGAAGGTTTCGTGTGAAATTTCTATTTATGCTTCAAGTATTCTTGGCTGCAAGTTCGCGCGCGCTATAAATTCTTTAGGAAAGGAAGTAAAAGTGATAGCGGATAGTTGGGACTTTTTAGGAGAAGATAAAGATCGAATGATTGCTTTTTTTCAGAATAAAGGTATTGATGTGTATCTTGAATCAGAAATTTGTGAGGCTATTGGGGAGGCGGGAGTTAAAGCGGTTAAGATAGCGCCTTTAAAAGTATTTTCTTCTCAAGCGGTCGTTATTGACAGTGGTTTTATTCCCAACGCTGATTTTTTTGATGAGTCGGTAAATATTAAGGACGTATTTTTTTCAAACCATGAGGATTTATATTTTTTAGGAGATGTTAACTGTAAGAATATTGAACATGAGTTCTTTTTTAACTACAATTATGATGAAGCAAAATATCAGGGGGAAGTTTTAGGCGATTTTATTGTAGATGAAAATCTTGATTTTTTTGAAAGAAAGATTATCCAGGAACAAGGGAAGAAAGATATCATTGATGATATGTTAGGTGGAAAATCGTTGATAGAGAATTAAGTATTGCCACGTGATCTCGCTGACGCTCGAAACGTGGCTTCCCGATACTTTGTATCGGGATCCCGAAACACCTTGATAGTATATTAAGTAAGTCGGGAAATTCCCACGTGCGCGTTTGCGCGCCACGTGGTCATTAGGAGGTTTAATCATGGCTGAGTGGGTTGGTATAGGAAAACGCGCAAGAAGATGTTATGGGTTTGATGAGATTGCTCTTGTCCCTGGTAGAGTTACTCTTAATCCTGAAGAAGTAGATACAACCTGGGAGTTTGGCGGTAGGGATTTTTCTGTGCCGATATTAGCGGCAGCAATGGATGGTGTGGTAGATGGTAAGTTCGCGATAGAGATGTCGCGGTTAGGCGGAATTGCTGTTTTAAATTTAGATGGTGTACAGACTCGGTATGATAATCCGGGAGAAGTTTTAGATGAAATTTCTAAAGCGACACCGCAAGCAGCAACAAATCTCATTCAGAAATTATACACGACGCCTATAAAGGAAAAGTTAGTCGCTAGGCGAGTTGAAGAAATTAAAAAGGGTAAAGGGTATGCGGCGGTAAGTTGTATCCCTCAGAACGCGGAAAAGTTCGCGGCTATAGCACAAGAGGCAGGGGTTGATTGTTTTGTAGTTCAATCTACCGTAACTACAGCAAGACATATTTCTTCTAAATACGCTCCGTTGGATTTATATAAATTTTGTAAAGAACTGAAGGTTCCTGTCATTATAGGTAATTGTGTGACCTATGATGTTACTTTAGAGTTATTAGAAGTTGGATGCAGTGCTGTTTTAGTTGGGGTCGGTCCGGGCGCGGCGTGTACGACTAGAGGTGTTTTAGGAATTGGTGTTCCTCAGGTGACGTCAACAGTTGATTGCGCTAAGGCTCGAGACTTTTATTTTCAGAAAACAGGAAAATACGTTTCGATTATTACAGACGGCGGTATGAGTAGAGGCGGAGATGTTTGTAAGGCGTTTGCCTCTGGCGCTAATGCTGTAATGATTGGGTCTGCATTCGCCAGAGCGAAAGAATCTCCCGGTGGAGGGTATCATTGGGGAATGGCAACTTCTCATGGTAATTTACCTAGAGGAACTAGAATTCAGGTTGGATTATCAGGAAGTATTGAACAAATTCTTTTTGGTCCGGCAGAGGTAGATGATGGTTCACAAAATCTTATGGGCGCATTAACTACGTCCATGGGATGTTTAGGCACAAAGACTTTAAAAGATATGCATTTTGTGGAAATAATCATCGCGCCGTCGATTCAAACTGAAGGCAAGGTTTTTCAAGCAACCCAACGTGTGGGGATGGGGAAATAATATATAGCGTCAAGGGGCAAGGGTCAGGGGTCAAGGAAGAATAAAAAATATGTAGGGACAGGTCGAGACCTGTCCGTTAAAAGAATTAAACATGAAAAGAGAAGATACAATTTTAATTATTGATTTTGGTTCCCAGTATACTCAGTTGATCGCGCGGCGAGTTCGAGAACTAAAAGTTTTTAGCGTGATTGAGGCGTGTACTATAGATATAGAAAAGATAAAAAAGATTAATCCTAAAGGAATAATTCTTTCCGGTGGACCGCATAGTGTTTATGAGGATGGCGCGCCGTCTTTGAAAAAAGATATTTTAAAATTGGGTATTCCTATTTTAGGTATTTGTTATGGCATGCAGATTATGGTTTCCGCATTAGGGGGGGAGGTTCGGGAATCTAGGAAACGGGAATACGGACGCGCAGTGATGTATATTGATGACCATCATGATTTATTTTTTTCTTTGCCGGCAAAAATTACTTCTTGGATGAGTCATACTGATCAAGTCGCGAAATTGCCAAAGGGGTTTAAACAGCTTTCCCATACAGTTAATACGAAATTTGCCGCGATTGGAAATAAAGAGAAAAACATTTTTGGAGTCCAATTTCATCCTGAGGTGGCGCATACCGATTTAGGGATACAAATTCTTTCCAATTTTATTTTTAGAATTACGGATTGTTTTGCCAATTGGCAGTTGGAAGATTTTGTTGATAGCCAAATAAAAGAAATAAGAAAGAAGGTCGGCGATGGTAATATTATTTGCGGTTTGAGTGGAGGCGTTGATTCTTCTGCGGCAGCGGTCTTAATAAATAAGGCTGTTGGTAAAAAGCTAAAGTGTATTTTTGTTAACAATGGGGTTCTTCGTAAAGGCGAAGCTAGAAATGTTATTAAAATATTTCGCGACAATTTTAAACTTGATTTACATTATGTCGATGCTTCTAAAGCTTTTTTGAATAAACTTAAAGGTGTTGTTGAGCCTGAAGAAAAACGAAAGATTATTGGTCATGAGTTTATAGAGGTATTTGATTGTCAGGCGCGTAAAATTAAAAATGTTAAGTATCTTGTTCAGGGAACTCTGTATCCGGATGTGATAGAATCTGTATCGGTTTTTGGCGGGCCTACCGCGCGCATAAAATCACACCATAACGTAGGGGGGTTACCTTTAGACATGAAATTGAAGTTAATTGAACCGTTTAGGCAGCTTTTTAAGGATGAAGTTAGAGAGATTGCCCGGATTCTTGGGTTGCCGGATACAATTATTTCGCGGCATCCTTTTCCTGGACCGGGACTTGCCGTACGAATTATTGGTGATATTACTACTTCGCGGTTAAGAATGTTGAAAGAAGCCGATGCGATTTTAGAAAGGATAATAATTAAGAATAAACTTTATAATGATTTATGGCAGTGTTTTTGTGTTCTCTTGCCGCTTAAAACAGTGGGAGTGATGGGGGATAAAAGAACGTATGAAAATGTAGTGGCAATAAGAGCAGTTACTAGTTTAGATGGAATGACCGCAGATTGGGGACGAATTCCCTATGCGGTATTAGATGATATTTCCAATGCCATAATCAATAAAGTAAGAGGAATAAATAGAGTAGTTTTAGATATTAGTTCAAAACCACCGGCTACTATTGAGTGGGAATAAAAAAAGACCATAGACAATAGACCATAGACGATAGACTTTTTAGGATATCCTAAGATTTTTAGAAGATAAATTAGTCGATGGTCTATTGTCAATGGTCCATAGTCTATTTATATGATTCATTCCGATTTTGTTCACCTCCATGTCCATACCCAATACAGTTTGTTAGACGGAGCTTGCTTAGTAGATAGGCTTATTTCTCGCGCGAAGCATTTTAAATTGCCAGCCTTAGCTATTACTGATCACGGTAATCTTTTTGGCGCGATAAAGTTTTACAGTCTTTGCGTAAAAAACGGGATAAAACCCATAATCGGCTGTGAGGTTTATTTAGCTCCGTATTCACGGTTTAATAAAGAATACAGAAGCGGGACAGATAGTAATTATCATCTTATTCTTCTAGCGAAAGATCAAGAAGGGTATAGCAATTTAATAAAACTTACCAGCTTGGCGTATTTGGAAGGATTTTATTATAAGCCGCGAGTTGATAAAGAATTATTGTATAAGTACAGTAAAAGGTTAATTGCTACCAGCGCCTGTCTTAAAGGGGAAATACCATCATTAATTCTCTCTGGTGACGTAAAGGGGGCTTATAAATCCGCTGATGAGTATCTCAATATTTTTGGTAAAGGTAATTTTTATCTGGAGATTATGGAAAATGGATTAGAAGAACAGAAAATAGTAAATAATGTTATTCTGAAAATAGCTAAAGATTTGGATATTCCGCTTGTCGCGACTAATGATGTTCATTATTTAGAGAGGACACATTCTTTCGCTCATGAAGTTCTTTTATCAATTCAAACTCAGACAACGCTTTCTGACCCTAAACGGTTTAAGTTTAATTCAGACACTTTTTATTTAAGAAGTCCACAAGAGATGAAGGACATCTTTAATAGTGTTCCTGGCGTGATAAAAAATACTTTAGAAATAATGCAGAAATGTAATTTGGTCATGGATTTTTCTAAAGTACATCTTCCTCAGTTTCCTATACCGGGGGGACAGACTGACACGCAGTTTTTAGAGGTTCTTTGTTTGAATAATTTAGAGAAAAGATATCCAAACGCTAGCGATAGTATTAAGGATAGATTGCGCTATGAATTAGATGTGATTAAAAAAACAGGGTTTGATAGTTACTTTCTTATTGTTTGGGATTTAATAAAGTTTGCTAAAGAAAGCGGCATTTCTGTTGGTCCGGGCCGTGGAAGTGCCGCGGGAAGTATTGTTAGCTATATTTTAAATATAACCGATATCGATCCGTTACGGTATGACCTTCTTTTTGAAAGGTTTTTAAACCCGGCGCGTATTTCTATGCCGGATATAGATATAGATTTTTGTTATGAGCGAAGAAGCGAGATCATAGAATATGTATCTAAAAAATATGGAAAAGAAAATGTCGCTCAAATAATTACTTTTGGAAAAATGTTAGCGCGGGCGGTAATTAGAGATGTAGGAAGAGTTATGGGTATTAGTTATTCTGATGTAGATAAGATTGCGAAAATGATTCCGTTTTCCGTGGGGGCAGCTATAACATTAAAGGGCGCTTTATCTATGAGCCCTGAATTAAACCAGGCGTATACTTCTGATAAGAGTATAAAACAGCTTATTGATGTTGCGATGCAGCTTGAAGGTCTTTCCCGGCATTCCTCGACTCATGCTGCCGGGGTAGTAATTTCCGATAAACCGCTTATTGAAAGGGTTCCTTTGGTAAGGGGCAGTGAGGGAGAAGCTATTACCAGTTATGATATGGAATCTTTGGAAAAGACGGGTATGCTTAAAATGGATTTTTTAGGGCTGAAGACGTTGACAGTTATAACTGAATCAACAAAGATTATAAAACGGACCAAAGGAGTAATCGTTGATATTGCTAAGCTTGCCCTTGATGATAAGAAGACTTTTTCTCTTTTATCAGAAGCTAATACAATTGGCGTGTTTCAGTTGGAAAGCCGCGGGATGAGGGAGATTTTAAGCAAAATTAATCCTAGTAAGTTTGAAGATTTAATCGCTGTTCTTGCTTTGTATCGTCCTGGACCATTAGGCAGTGGTATGGTTGATGATTTTATTGAAAGAAAACAAGGAAGAAAACCAATATCTTATTTGCATTCTAGGTTAGAGCCGATTTTAAAGGAGACTTATGGGATAATTTTGTATCAGGAACAAACTATGCATATTGTTTCTCAGTTAGCGGGGTTTGATATGGCACGAGCTGATCTTTTAAGGAAAGCTATTGGAAAGAAAATACCTGAGATAATGGAAGAGCAGCGGTCTTTATTTGTATCTGGATGTAAGAAAAACAAAATTAATGATCAGATTGCTAATAAGATATTTGATTTAATTGATTTTTTCTCTGGGTACGGGTTTAATAAAAGTCACAGTGCCGCTTACGCGATGATTTCTTATCAGACGGCTTATTTGAAAGCGAATTATCCTGTAGAATTTATGGCAGCATTACTTACCAGCGAACGTAACAATACAGATAAGGTTGTTGAATATGTTAATGAGTCTAGCCGGCGGATGGGTATAAAAGTTTTTCCTCCCGAGATAAATACTAGTTTTGTGAATTTTACGGTTACAGACGATGCTAATATACGGTTTGGGTTAATGGCGATTAAAAATGTAGGTAAGACAGCTTTAGAGAGTATTATAGAAGTTAGGAAGGAGGCGCCATTTAAAGACTTTTTTGATTTTTGTGAAAGAGTCGATTCTCGGACTGTTAATAAGAAAGTAGTTGAGAGTCTTATTAAATCAGGGGCTATGGATAGCTTTAACTTGAAACGCGCGCAGATGATAGCTGTTTTAGATAAATTATTAAATAAAAGCTCAAAGAAAAAAGATACTTCACAACTAAGTTTTTTTTCATTAGAACCGTCACAAGAACAAATTCCTGATATAGAAGAATGGCCGCTTTCTCAAATTCTTACATTTGAGAAAGCTTTATTAGGTATATACGTAACAAGTCATCCAATATGCGCCTATGAGTGGATTGTTAAATATTTAGAGCGGCAAGATATTCATTCTTTGTCCGATGATAGAATAAGGACAAACGTTGTAATCTGTGGTGTTTTAGAGAAAATTAAGCCGATTACAACTAAGAAAAATAAACGAATGGCAATTTTAAAAATAGAAGATGAAACTTCATCGATAGATGTTTTTATTTTTCCTAAATTATATGAAGAAGTTGTTCATTTCCTGAGAGAGAAGATGATTTTTGCGGTTAAAGGTAACGTCGAGATGAGAGAAAAAGACGCGCATATGTTAGCTTCAAAAATTATTCCTATGGAGAAAATTATGGAGGATATAAAAGAAGTAAGTATTTTTCTTGATAAAGAGAAAGTTCAATTAAATAAACTGAAAACTGTTTTTGTTAATCATAAAGGAGTTACTCCTGTTTCGTTTCTCTTTAAGAAGTCTAAATTTCAGGGAATGAAGATAAAAACAGCCGAAAATTACTGCTTAGGTTTAAATAAGGGAGTTCTTAATCAAATAGGGACTTTGGTTGGTGAAGAAAATTTAGTTTTGTCATTGTAATATATTGGTATATATATGTTTTTACGATAAAAAAGGGAGGAATTTTAGCTTTTTTTATGTTAAAAGTTTAATCTTGACACTATATTATGCCGGTGATAGACTTTAACTATGCGAAAAAGAGATATAGTTCTAAAAATTAGTAAGGAAACTGGGATAAAGCAAGTGATTGTTCGAGAGGTTGTGCAGAGAACGTTTGACGTTATATTGGACGCGTTAAAAGATGGAAAACGCATTGAATTAAGGAACTTTGGTATTTTTCAAGTTAAGCTTCGTAAAAAACGAGTTGGAAGAAATCCTAAAACAGGAGAAGTTGTTCCTGTTCCAGAACGGCAAACCGTAGTTTTTAAGGCTGGTCTGGAAATGAAGAAAGTCGTAAAGAATCCTCTCTAAATAAAGAAAAATGAGTAAAATCTATTCCGGCATCCGGGGAACGTCTAGTTTGGATCCTGCCGAAACATATTCTTTTAATCAAATCATTAAGAAATCAAGGAACGTTTTTGATGTGTTTGGGTATGAAGAGATATCTCTTCCTTTGCTTGAAGAAGAAGGATTGTTTAGGCGAAGCGTCGGTGATACCACAGATATTGTAGAGAAACAAATGTTTAAAATAGAGGGCAAAGATATTGTTTTGCGACCGGAGGGAACGGCTCAGGTAATCCGGTATTATTTAGAAAACAGCCTATATAAAAAAAGTGATTTTTATAAATTCTCTTACGTGGGGCCGATGTTTCGAGGAGAACGCCCTCAAAAAGGGCGGCTACGGCAGTTTCATCATATAGGAGCTGAAGCTATTGGATCCAATAGTTTTTATTTAGATGCAGAGATTATTAGTTTAAGTATGAGGATTCTAGATATCATAGGTGTTAGAGAAAAGAGTCTAAATATTAATACTTTAGGATGTTCTCTTGATAAAGTTAATTTTTCGAAGGATTTGAAAAAGAAACTTATTGGTAATAAGAGTAAGTTTTGTCAAGATTGTCAACGTAGGATACAGAAGAATCCGTTAAGAGTTATTGATTGTAAAAATAAAACATGTAAAAGTGAGGTCGCGACATTAAATATAGGCGAAAGCCATTTATGTTCAGATTGCCGCCAACATTTTAATGATTTGCGGGTGTTGCTTGATGAATTGGGAATCGATTATACATATTCACCGCATTTGGTAAGAGGGCTTGATTATTATACTAATACTGTTTTTGAAATTACTTCAAGTCAGCTTGGTTCTCAAGACGCGATAGGCGCTGGTGGCAGGTATAATGAATTAATTCAATGTTTAGGTGGACCTTCTATTTCGGCAATTGGGTTTGCTTTAGGGGTAGAGCGCCTGATGTTAATTTTAGATAAGTCTTCACCACGTAAGGGGATAAGCGTTTATGTCGCCACTGTAGATGACAATTTAAAAACGCAAGCTCTTAAATTAACGCAACAGTTACGAGGAGAAGGAATTCGCGTAGATACAGGATATCTTAAAAAATCTTTAAAAGGGCAATTAAGGTATGCGCAGAAAAAAGGCGCTAAATTTGTCGTGATTATGGGAGAAGAAGAAATTGCGCAGAATAGCGTTATGCTAAAAGATATGGATACCGCGACGCAGGAGAAAGTTAAGATAGATGCGGTAGTTAATAAAATTAAATCCGAAATATGAATATCGAAATACGAAACAAATTAAGAAAATCCGAATATTGAATGTCGAAACAGGAAAAGAACAAAACGTTTTTGATATTAAGATTTTGAATATTTAAAAATTGTTTCGAATTTCGTATTTGGGACTTCGAATTTAGAGTGCAAGAGGTGTTTATATTTATCAACTAGCGACTAAATACTATTCACTAACGGCTATTTAAGGGAGTATCTATTATGTTACGAACACACACTTGTGGGGAATTGAATCAGGAGCATTTAAATAAGGAAGTTACTTTATGCGGATGGGTTGGGGCTCGTCGTGATCATGGAAAGATAATTTTTATTGATTTACGGGATCGCTATGGTATTACACAGGTTGTTTTTTTCCCTAAACCGGATGCTTCTGTGTATGAGATGGCCAAGAAGTTACGTAACGAAGACGTTATAAAAGTTAAGGGTTCAGTAAGTACTCGGCCTAAAGGTACCGAGAATCCGAAAATGGCTACAGGGCTCATTGAAGTAGGCGCGAGCGGTTTAGAGATTTTAGGGCCGGCGCAGGACCTTCCCTTTGCTGTTGATGATAATGTAGAAGCAGGAGAAGAGATAAGATTAGCTTATCGTTATCTTGATTTACGTAGAAAACCTGTTTTTGATAGATTAGCGTTACGCCACAAATTTAATCAGGCGTTTAGAAGCTATCTAAATTCTAACCAGTTTTTAGAAATTGAAACACCGTTTCTTACAAAGTCTACCCCTGAAGGGGCGCGGGATTATTTAGTTCCTTCGAGACTTAACCAGCATAAATTTTATGCTTTACCGCAATCTCCGCAGTTATTTAAGCAAATCCTTATGATGGGGGGAATAGATAAGTATTATCAAGTAGTTCGATGTTTTCGTGATGAGGATTTACGTAAGGATAGGCAGCCGGAGTTTACTCAGCTTGATATAGAGATGTCTTTTGTTGAGGAAGAGGATATTTTGTCTTTAGCGGAAGGCATGTTTGCTTGTGTTTTTAAGGAAGCGTTGGGGATAGATTTAAAGTTACCGTTTTCTCGAATTACGCATAAAGAAGCAATTCTGAAGTATAAGAGCGATAAACCGGATTTAGGAGAAGGCGATTATCGGTTCTTATGGGTTGTGGATTTTCCTCTTTTTGAATACAATAAAGAAGAAAAGAAATGGCAGATGAGTCATCATCCTTTTACTTCACCGAGAGAAGAAGATATACAATATTTAGATAAAGATTTAGCTAAAGTTGGCGCGCGTGCTTATGATCTTGTTTTAAATGGGGAAGAGTTAGGCAGCGGGTCGATAAGAATTCATACCTCAGCGTTGCAGAAGAAGATTTTTGATGTTTTAGGGATGCCTATGGAAGACGCTGAAAAAAAATTTGGTTTTTTTCTGCGGGCGTTAAAATATGGTGCGCCTGTTCATGGAGGTATTGCTTTTGGTTTAGATAGACTTTATGCTATAATAAGCGGATCCGACAGTATTAGAGACGTAATCGCTTTTCCAAAAACACAGCGTGGGGTTTGTCCTTTAAGCGAAGCGCCGTCGAGTGTATCAGAACAGCAGTTGAAAGAACTGCATATAGAGTTGAAGGAAGAAAAAAATACACAATAGACAAAATCCAAATTACAAACAAATGACAATAGACAATAAATAAATGGATAAAATAGATAAAGAAATATGTTGATAAATCTGGATTATTTCCGTTTTCCGTTTTTCGTTTGTGTATTGTATATTTTGGTATTGGCTATTGTTTATTTTTGACAATACGAAGTAAAAAAAGGGGGGAGAATGAGAGTTGTTTTATTAATAATTGCTGTTTTATTTTTAGGGGGATGTTCAGTAAAAACATACACCGTTGAGCAACAAAGAGTAGACACTCAGTTAGAGGGAAATCAAGGATACCTTTGCGGTAATCCTCCCGCTGAATCTAGTAATCAGGAAAACCGTTTAGGCAGTACGCGAAAAACGTCAGTAATGGAGATAGAGTTTGGGTCTTACCAGAGAAAAAAGAAAGGTTCAAATAAGATTAAAGCGGAATATGTGCCTAAGAAAAAAGAAACTCCAAAACAAAAGGTCGAGATAGAGCAAGTAGAAGTAATAGAAGAAGAAAACTATCCGGAAGTTATTACAGTAACAGATGATTATAAATGGTATACAGTTGCGAAAAGCGATACTCTTCAAAAAATATCTTACAAGTTTTTTAATACTACCAAAAAATGGATTTATATTTTTGAGCAGAATAAAGATATCTTAAGTAGTCCTGATAAAATTTATCCTGGCATGAAAATAAAAATTCCTGAATTGGCTGTTGCCAAATAGCGCTAATTATATTATCAAATTAGTAGAGGTATGAATTTTTAAATGATGGCGTCATTCATTTTTAAATCCAGAAAGTAGTTGGATCTTATGGATATTTCTATAGCGAACAGAAAAGTTAATTTAAATAGTTTATTAATCGGCATCGTATTTTTTTTCTCCGTTGGAGTAGTCTTTTTTATTTACTCTGTTGATTTTTCGCCGTTGATTATGATCTCGTTGCTTTTAATCTACGCTAAGTTTTTGCGAAAAATTGAAAAATTGCCTTCGTATCTTGATTTATCGATATTAAGCGTGACGGCTGTCGTTGTATCGATTGTTACTACGGCAACATTTAAGCTTTCCGGGTATGGCATTCCTGTTATAGGTTTTATAATTTTAATTACCCTTTTGTTTGATGATTTAGAATTATCTCTTTTGTTTGCCATCTTTTTCTCGTTTTTAGGAGCAAGTGTGGATGGCGGTAATTTTAATGTAGGGGTGAGCCTATTTTCGGGGAGTTTAGCGGCAGCAATATTCTCTTTTCGGGTGCGGCGGCGATTTCAGATAATTAGGGCAGGTTTATTAGCCGGTAGTATTCAGTTTTTTGTGGCGTTTATTATTGAGAGGGATTTAAACTTCTTTTTTCTTTCTACGATGGATTTGAGTCTCTTGAAAGTATGTTTTATTAACGGAGCATTATCCGCAGGTATCGCGCTTACGTTTCTTCCCATTTTTGAATATGTGTTTAAGGTAGTGACTAGCGTTTCTCTTTTAGAGCTATCTGATTTTAACCATCCGCTATTGCGGCGTTTAATTTTAGAGGCGCCGGGGACATATCAGCATTCTTTAGTTGTTGCGAATTTAAGCGAAGCGGCGGCTGAGTCTATCGGATCAAATTCTCTTTTAGTTAGAGTTGGCGCCTATTATCATGATATTGGCAAGATGATTAAACCTAACTATTTTGTGGAAAATCTAGTCGGGTATAAAGATGTTCATAAGGATTTAAAGCCTTCCATGAGTAAACTGATTATTGTTAATCATGTTAAAGATGGAGTGGAGCTTGCTAAAAAGTACCGTCTTAATCCTCGAATCATTGATTTTATTACTCAGCATCACGGTCGTACTCTGGTGTATTATTTTTATCATCGGGCAAAGGAGTTAGAGCCGGAAACTGAGCATGAAGAAGAATACCGTTATTCTGGTCCTCGTGCCCAAAGTAAAGAAGCGGCTATTGTTGGGTTGGCTGATACAATTGAAGCTCAATCCCGGACGCTGGAAGAACCTACTCCTTCACGGATAGAGGAAATGGTCAGAGATGTTGTAAGAAAGAGATTTATGGAAGGTGAGTTGGATGAGAGTAATCTTACTTTAAAAGAGTTAGAGAAAATCACTCAAAGTTTTATTCGTGTGCTTAACGCTATTTTTCATACCCGTATAAATTATCCTAAAGAAGAATCGAAAAAATAGAGCTGGCGGCTATCTGTCTTTCGCCAGCAGTTAGAAAAATCGATAAATATAATATTTATTATGAAAATAGAGATAACTAATAAGCAGGATATAAAGAAGATAAATATACGCCGGTTAAAGGGGCAGGTAAGTAAAATACTTAAAGTTTTAAATGTTCGCAGGGATGTGTCAATTCTTCTTTGTGCTAATGATTTCATAAAAAAACTTAACAAAAAATTTTTCGCTAAAGGTAATCCAACTGATGTTATTTCTTTCTTTTTAGAAGATGTTTGTGTCCCCGGCTATTTAGGGGAAGTGATTGTTTCTGTCCAAGAGGCGGTAATAAAGGGTAAGGAGTACGCCAATAGTTGGCAAAAAGAAATGGTCCTATATATTATCCATGGCATTTTACATCTTATTGGTTACGACGACCAAACTAAAAAAGATAGATTAAAGATGGAAAAAAAACAAAATCAAGTTATAGCGTTGTTGTTTTCTAATACGATTAAAAAATTATAATTACTCGTTGATTGGTGAAATTATAAATAATAAAAATTCTGTAGGGGCCAACGGCCGTTGGTCCGATTTTAATGACGTAAAAATAAAATTGAATAAATATTGTGTAATTATAATAAATCGGGCGGCCGGGCAGCCGCCCCTACGATATTTTATGTTTACCAAATAATATGATTGAAAAAGATATAGGTTTCGTTATAAAACGGCGTAATTTTAGAGAAACTAGTGTTATCGTTGACATTTTTACGTTACGGTTTGGCAGAATAACAGGAATTTTAAAAGGCTTCTATACTATAAAGAAAGAGTTTTCTTCCTTCTTAGACATCCTTACTCTTAACGAATTTGTGTTTTATCCTAAACAACGCCAAATTTGGTTAGTTTCTTATGTTGATTATATTTGCGGATACTCTTTTCTAAGAAAGGATATTCCTAAAGCAAGAGTCGCGGCGGTGTTTAGTGATCTTATTGATAAGACAATGCAGCCTTGGGATATAAATCAGGATATTTTTTATCTGTTAAAAGATTGTTTAGAGTGGCTGGACAAAGAAAAAGATTATAAAGTTATCTATGTATTTTTAATAAAGTTTTTAACTATATCTGGATTTAAACCAGAATTTAACCGATGTATTATTTGTCATAAGGAGTTGGAGAGAGAGATTTCATTTAGCATATCTCGAGGCGGTTTGGTATGCAGTTTCTGTTGTCGTAGCGCTCCTGATTCTAAAAGGATTAGGAATGAAACATCATCTTCTTTATTGTATATTCAGCAGATATCTTCACCGAAAGTTTACAGATTAAGACCGACATATCTTTGTGAAAAAGAAATTTTTTATTTACTCAGAGAATTCCTCATGTACCATCTCGATATTGATATTTCCAAAAAACTTCAGTCTAAAAGTTATAAATCTTTCGTTCCTAACTAGTATTCACGATTGGTATAAAAGACTAAATATATTCGCTCAAGTTCAAATGTGTGCTTCGCACCATATCAGACTTATCTAAAAACGCATGACTCGCCCATTTGTAAATGGGCTCAAACAAGACGCGTTTTTGCGCTTCGCGCCGATAAATTTGATATTCACATTTGAAGAATCGCTCATACATTTAGTCTTTTATACTAATATTGGCTAGGTTGTTATTTTCATAATTTCCTTGATGATTTCAATCTAATAACTATAATAGGGTAATATGATTTATGAAGATAGAAAAGAGATATCTATAGAAAAGAAGGCTAAGGCGACAGCCGGCGCCTTGTTTGAGGCCAAAGATATTGATACTACTATACTTGCTACAATACCTTATCAGTACCCTCGTCGAAAAATTGACGTAGAGTTAACCTGCGATGAATTTAGCTGCGTATGCCCTTTTTCCGGGCTGCCTGATTTCGCGTACCTAACCATACAATATACCCCTCGTAATAAGCTCATTGAACTTAAGGCTTTAAAGTATTATCTTTACGCTTTTCGTAATGTTAAGATTTATAATGAGCATGTGGTAAATAAGATATTAGAAGATTTAACAAAAGTGTTAGATCCTTACCAGTTAACTATAACTGGAGAGTTTACCGTAAGAGGGGGAGTCAGAAACAAGGTTCGCGCGCAATATAAAAAAAGACCGAAGACTGAAGACTGAAGACAAAATAATTTTAAATTACAAATTTATCATTTATCATTTTAAAATGAATTTGAATCCTCTGTTTCTTCAATTTAAAATGGTAATTTTACAATGGTAAATTTGAAATGATTCATCTGTCGTCTGTTTTCTGATTTTAAAGCTATGAAAAATAAAGAAGTTGCCTGTATATTTAGAGAGATTGCGCAAATACTCGAGTTAAAAGGAGATAACCCTTTTCGTATTCGCGCCTATGAAAAAGCGGCGCAAAACGTGGAAAGGTTGGATAAAGATATTGAGATTGTTGCTGGAGAAGATAAATTGACTCAAATTCCTGGCATAGGCGCGGATTTAGCAAATAAAATCAAAGAGATAGTTACGACAGGGCAGTTAAAACAGTATGAAGACATGAAGAAAGGGTTTCCTCAAGATGTTATTAAGATGCTGGATATTTCAGGATTAGGGCCTAAAACAGTTAAATTAATTTATGAGAAATTAAAAATAACATCAATCAGTAAATTGGAAGAAGCCGCTAGGGGCGGAAAGTTACAGACCTTAGAAGGGATAAAAGAGAAAACCGAAGAAAATATACTAAGAGGAATAGAACTGCTTAAAAAAGGTAAAGAAAGAGTCGCTCTTTTTTTCGCGATAGAGGTTGCTGTTAAGTTTTTGGCGGAGCTTAAAAAATGTAAAGATATAGAAAAAATTGAAGTAGGCGGATCAGTAAGAAGACTAAAAGATACGGTAAGAGATATAGATATATTAGTTTCTTCTAAGAACGCCGAGAGGGTTATGGATAAGTTTGTTAGTTTAGATTTAGTAAAAGAGGTGCTGGCTCATGGGAAAACTAAATCATCGGTTATATCTGGCGACAATATGCAGGTTGATTTAAGAGTGGTTGAGGACAAAAGTTTTGGCGCGGCGCTGCTTTATTTTACCGGGTCTAAAGAGTTTAACATACGGTTGCGTCAGTTAGCAATAAAAAAGGGGTATAAAATCAATGAGTATGGCGTGTTCTTGACTAAGGGGCAGGAACAAAAATATATTGTCGGTAAGACGGAAGAAGAAATATTTTCTTTAATGAAGATGGCCTATATTGTGCCGGAGTTAAGAGAAGATAGGGGGGAGATAGAAGCGGCGCAAAAGAATAAGTTGCCGAAGCTGGTTCAAATAAAGGATATAAGAGGTGATTTGCACCTACATTCTAAGTATAGCGATGGGACTTCATCTATTGAGGAGTTGGCAGAAAAAGCGACAGAATTAGGGTATCAATATTTGGCGATTAGTGATCATTCTCAGTCGCTTAAAGTAGCAAGAGGGTTAAGCGTAGAAAGTGTTTATGAAAAAATTGATGAAATAAAAAAAGTAAGCAAGAAATTTAAAAACTTAAAAATTTTTATGGGAACAGAAGTTGATATACTTTCTGACGGTAGCCTAGATTATCCCAATAAACTGTTGGCTGAATTTGATGTTGTTGTTGCCGCGATTCATTCGGGATTTAAACAGCCACGCGCGCAGATAACTAATCGGCTCCTTAGCGCGTGCCGCAATAAGTACGTAAATATCATTGCTCATCCTACAGGGGTTTTGTGGGGAACTAGGGATCCATATGATTTTGATATGGACGAAGTTTTTAAAGTGGCCAGAGATAATGACGTGGCGTTAGAGATTAACTGTCATCCTCAGCGGCTGGACCTTAATGATATTAACGCGATGAAAGCAAAGACAAATGGAGTAAAGTTTGCAATAGGTACTGACGCCCATATGACCGGTCAACTTTTCGCTATGAATTTAGGAGTTGCCGTAGCCAGACGCGCCTGGTTAGCAAAGGAAGATATTATAAACTGCATGAGCCTTCCTGCGATGTTAAAGTGGCTTAAGAAATGAAGGATGAAGGAAGAGGGATGAAAGACGAGAGATGTGTTTTTACGTCCTTCGTCCTTCGTATCTCATCTTTCGTTATTTGCTGTTGTCTGTTCTTTTGTTCTTGTGGAGGGCAGCTTCATAAAGATAAATTTATAGTTTCCGGTACATATTTGGAAGTTATTTCTCCCTACGCTGCGGCTTCAGAAATTGTCTATGATGAGTTTAGGCGGTTAGATAAGATTTTTAACTTCTATGATTCAGAATCGCAAATTAGCTGGTTAAACCATACATATAATAAACCGGTTAATGTTTCAGAAGAACTGATTGAGGTATTAACAATAGCTAAAGGAATAAATCAGGCAACCGAAGGATATTTTGATGTTACCTTGGGCGCGTTGTATAGTTTTTGGAAAAATTTAATTCGGGAAGGAAATATAGAAGAATTACCGTCAGATGTTTTAGTGAAAAATATACAGCAGCAAAGCGGTTTTAATAATATAGATATTGATTCCAATAACAAACGGGTAACGTTAAAAAAAGAAGGTTTAAAGATAGACCTTAGCGCTATAGCTAAAGGGTACATGGTAGATAAGGCGGTTGAGAAGTTAAAGAATAATGGGATAGACAGCGCCATTGTCAACGCGGGAGGAGATATTTATTGTCTAGGTAAAAATAGGGGAAAAGCTTGGCGAGTTGGAATAAAAAATCCTTACGCTAAAGGAATAATAGAAAAACAGGTAATAGTGAATAAAGCTATAGCTACATCTGGCGGGTATGAGCAGTACTTTAATATAGGAAATAGAAAGTTTTCGCATTTAGTTGATGTCAAAAGCGGGTTTCCTGTTGAAAACGATGTTTTAAGCGTCAGCGTAATAGCGGACAGTTGTGTTATAGCTGATGGTTTAGCAACGGCTTTCTCTGTTATGGGCAAAGATAAAGTAGAGGATTTTTTTGATGAACAACCTTACCGGGTTAGGTCGTACATAGTCATTAAAGATGGAGAGAAAAAATATATAAGAGTATTTGGAGGGATTATCAAAAATGAAGAAAATAACAGTTGATACGATTTTAAAGAAAAAACGAAAAGATAAAATAACCATGCTTACTTGTTATGACTATTCTTTTGCGAGAGCATTGGATGAGTCAGGTTTAGACATAATTTTAGTAGGCGATTCTTTAGCTAATGTTGTGTTGGGAATGGATGAAACTCGCCGTATAAGTTTTAGGGAAATGCTGAATCACACTAAAGCTGTAGCGTTGGGCGTTGAGCGCGCTTTAGTTGTCGCTGATATGCCCTATGTAAGTTATCAGAAAAACCCTGATAAATGCGTTGATAACGCCAATAAATTTATTGAGGCGGGGGCGGACGCGGTAAAAATAGAATGGTTTAAGAGTTGTGTGAAAGTGGTCAAGAAACTGGTAAAAGCAAAAATTCCCGTAATGGGCCATATTGGGTTAACGCCGCAAACCGCGCATTTGCTGGGCGGATTTAAAGTTCAGGGGAAAGATAAAGGTTCAGCCTATAAATTGATTGAGCAAGCTAAAACTTTACAGGATTTAGGGGTTTTTAGTATTGTTTTAGAATGTATCCCTACACAAATCGCCAAGCTTATTACTGAACAGGTAAAAGTTCCTACTATCGGCATTGGCGCGGGCAAATTTTGTGATGGCCAGGTATTGGTTCTTTATGATTTGCTGGGCCTTTATAAAAAGCGACGGCCCAAATTTGTAAGAGTATATAGAGATTTTTTCTCTGAAATAAAAAATACAACCGCAAAATACATAACCGACGTAAAAAAATCCCATTTCCCCGCAAAAGAGGAAAGCTTCTTTATGAAGCAGGAGGAATGGGAGCTATTCACCAAAGACCTTTAATCGTTATCCAACTGAATAAAGTTATCTTGACGAAACAGTTCCGAACTGTTTCGTCAAGATAAGTGAGAGGGGTGCTTATTTACGTTTGATTTTTTTTGCTTCAATATATTTGACTCCGGATATATTTTTAAAATCAATATCCTGTGTCCATATTATGGCTTTTTGTAATTGGGCAGTGGCCATAATTACACTGTCGGCCATGGGTAGGTTATAATCAAGACTGCATTTCGCCGCGGATAAGGCATATATGTCATCTAATGTTACGATTTTCCCTTGGTGCATTAACGCTATAGCTTGTAAAGCGTCATTTTCTCCCCGCTGTTGATATACTCGTTTAAAAACTTCAAAGACACAAATTGAGGGAACAATAAGATTTTTTGTGTCTTCAATTGGAGAGGTAAAGTAATTAGCATTGACGCCGTCGGCGAAGTATTCAAGCCATCCGCAGGAATCTACAATGTTTTTCATATTCTATCCTTATCCCGTTTTACGTTTGTGTCAATACCTTTTAGAAATCCGCGCATTGATTTTATGCTTTTTTCAGGGATGAATTCTATACGATTTTCATATTGTAAAATATGAATTTTTTCTCCGGGATGTATTCCTAGCGCTTGCCTGACTGATTGAGGAATAACAACTTGATATTTTGGTGAAACTTTAACACATTCCATAATACAACCTCCTTTTCGATAGCTTGGTATTGTCAAAAAATTTTCATAAAACTTTTGACGACATCGATAGCTTACATGTAAAACTATACCATTATCGATAAGGGATGTCAAGATGAGCTTTTTTCAGGATTTATTACCTACACGGTAGAAAGTGGGTTAGCAGATAAATTTGAAAAGTTGACAAAAAGCGGGAATTATGGTATAGATTATTTATAGTGGCGTCGTAAATAATCGTGATAATCCAAGGTGGAGGTATGTATATGTATAAAAGAATGCTTGAATTACCTTTAAACCCTGAACAAAGCTTTTTTCTTTGGGGTCCTCGCCGTACAGGTAAAACCACTCTTCTGAAGCAGACATATCCTCAAGCTTACCGTATTGATTTGTTAAAAAGTGATGTATTAATGAGATATCTTCAAGAACCGGCGGTGTTTAGAGAGGAGGTTCAGGCGTTAGATTCTTCGCGTTTGGTAGTTATAGATGAAGTACAAAAGGCTCCGGTATTGCTTGATGAAGTTCATTATCTTATTCAAGAAGAAAATCGAATTTTTTGTCTATGCGGGTCGAGCGCTCGTAAAGTAAAGAGAGGGCACGCTAATCTTTTAGGGGGAAGAGCATTACGATATGAACTTTTTGGTCTTAGCGCTAAAGAAATAGATAAAGATTTCGATATTGAGAGGATGCTTAATACCGGACCTATTCCCGATCATTATAATAGCAAAAACGCGTCGCGAAATATTCAGAGTTATGTTGACGATTATTTACGTGAAGAAATATTGCAGGAAGGCTTGATACGAAGATTACCGGTTTTTTCTGATTTTTTACGTGTCGCGGCTATTGGGGATACAGAAATAGTTAATTTATCTAACATTGCCCGTGAAGTTGGTATTTCAGCTTCCACCGTGAGAGATCATTATTTTATACTACAGGATACTTTAATGGGAGCGTTTTTACCGGCATATACAAAGCGCGCTAAGAGGCGTACTATACACGCTCCTAAATTTTATTTTCGAGATGTGGGAATAGTTAATTATATAACTAAACGAGGGGCTATTCAATATGGGTCAGAATTATTTGGGAAAGCTTTTGAAAATTGGTTGTTTCATGAACTTTCTCTTCATCGCAGTTATAGTGAGAAATTTTATGATATCTCTTATTGGAGGACTATTGGCGGTAGAGAAGTTGATTTCGTTTTAGGTAAAGCCCAAATTGCTGTTGAGGTAAAAGGTAAAGAAAAAATAACCAGTAATGATTTTAAAGGATTACTTCAGTTTAGAGAGGAATACCCTGAGGTAAAAAAACTCATTATAGTTTCTTTAGAAAAAAAAGCGAGGTTGATTAATAACGGCATATTAGTTTTGCCCTTTAGCGAGTTTATAGAAAAGTTATGGCAGGGCGAGTATATTTAGCCTGATATTTCGGCTATCACTTACCACCTACGCGGTGGAAAGCGGGAAAGTGGGTCAGTAAAAAATCCCTTGACAGATTTTTCCTGTCGCGGTAAATTGAAAGCATATCAAAAAAGCCTAATTTTGTTGCCTGGGGAGGCGGCGGAGTTAGGCTTTGTTTATTTTAGGGAATATTTAGGACTGTAGCCGAAATTCAACAGTCCTTGATACACAGATTTCCGCCAAAGGCGGATCAGCCTCAGGCTGAAAATCTCGATTACACTGATTGAAGAGTTGTTAATATTGGGTAAAAATAGGAGGATGGTGAAATTATGAAAAAACGGTTGTTTTTAGCAGTATTGGTTTTGGGAGTGTTTATTGTTCCATTTATTTCTAACGCGGATGATTATGATTATAACTTTTACGATTTTACTCCGCGAACTAATAATATGGATGTTGCCTGGAATTTGAATAATCCTTTACCGGCTTCGGATTTATCCTATCCAAATATCATTCCGAATCTTAGGGTGGTAAATGATTCGGTATCCAATACTGAGGTTGTCGCGATAGAGTTGGGCCCTGATCAACACGTGTTTGAATATCTTATGTCTTCATTTCAGCAAAAGCCTGTAGTTACAGATACTGGCGATGAGGCGGTATATAAATTCTTGTCCGATGGGTTTAAGAATGATGTTAAATATAGAGCCAAAGAAATAGGAAGTCAAAGTGAGCAAGTAAGATATAAGGAAATAATGATTACCCCGGGAGATGCCCCTGTGCCGGATAACTTCACTGTTCCCGTGACTAACAGTGAGGGGATTGTCGCGATAAGTTGGGATGAGGTTGACGGCTCGATATATTATGAACTACAGGAGAGTGAAAGCCAAGATTTCACGAATCCCATAGAAACCTATTATCCGGATTCATATGAGGACGGACATACTATAGAGGGGAGAGTAACCGGCAAATATTATTATCGTATTCGTACCTGGATGTCGGATGAAGAACAGCCATCAGCTTGGAGCCAAATAAAAGAAGTTGACGTAAGAGTTGCCGCGGTAGCGGATAAATCAGTAGAGGAATTGATTACTTATTTAGATAGTTCTGATTTTACTGTTCAATGCCAAGCGGCAAAAGAGTTGTATAGGCGGGGAGAAGAGAATGGGTTTGTTGATGAAGGTATTCTGGAGGGGATAAGATTGGCGAGAGAAAAGTTGGTATTGCCTAGGATTAAATCATTAACAGATAATCATCCGTATCATACTCATAGTTCAGAAGCTTTTAAGGAATTGATAAAGTTAGGAGGAATTACTATAGAGTCTTTGAAAGAAAATTTATACAATGAAGAGGTCAATACTGATACCCGGAAATGGAGTATTCACCTTTTAGGCCATATTGGCAGATTTGAAGAGGTGGTAGATGTTTTGGTAGAGGTGAGCAGAGATTCTGAAGAAAAATATCCCTCGTGGATTGATACAGAAGCTTGTAGAGGATTAATAGATTTGGTAGAAAGGCAACCCAAAGAAAAACTATTTTCCTTAAAAAATGATGCTGAGGTATATTTTCGGATAGCGGCAGCAAACGCGTTTTATAAAATAGGAAGGACAGGCGATGTGCTGGTAGTAGACGCGTTAATTGAGATGATGTTAGAAGATGAAAGTTCGTATGTGCGGTCAGACGCAATCCTTATGTTAATA
>JAHISK010000102.1 GCA_018818105.1 Candidatus Omnitrophota bacterium
AATTTGGAAATTGTTATTTGAGATTTATAAAAACTTTTGGCAATACCTTAATAAAAGGGGGTAGGTATTATGAAAGATATATTAGAGATTTTAGCAGATAACGCGAGAATTTCTTTGGATGATTTAGCAAAGTTAACTGGAAAGAAAAAACTAGCTGTCGAGAAAGAAATAAAAAATTATGAGAATAAAGGCGTAATTGTAAAGTATAAAACGGTAATTAATCAGGATAGAATTAACGATAAAAAAGGGGTTGTTTCATTGATCGAAGTACAAGTTATTCCTCAGAAAGATGTAGGGTTTGATACGGTGGCGGCAAGGATTTATAAGTTTCCTGAGGTGAAAAGCTGTTATCTTATTTCAGGGACGTACGATCTTCTTTTAATTATAGAAGGTAAGGATATTAATACGGTAGCTAGTTTTGTTTCTGAAAAGTTAGCGCCGCTAAACAGCGTGAAAGGAACGGTTACCCATTTCATGCTCAAAAAATATAAAGAAGACGGCGTTGCTTTGGTCAAAGAAGGAAAGAATCAAAGGTTAGCAATAACGTACTAAACAGAAGACCGAAGACAAAAGTCGGACGACAGAAATTTGAAGCTGAAAATGAACTGTGAATTTTTGTTTTTATTTAAGGATATAATTGTTTTCTGTCATCTGATAAGATTATGATATCAAAAAGAGTAGAAAAAATTTCACCTTCAGGAATAAGGGAGTTTTTTGACCTTGTTTTAGGAATGCCGGAAGTTATTTCTTTGGGGGTGGGCGAGCCGGACTTTGTTAGCCCTTGGAGAATAAGAGAGAAAGCTATAACCGCGCTGGAAGAAGGAATGACTTCATATACTTCTAACCAGGGGTTATTTGTTTTACGTAGGGATATTTCTACCCATTTGAAGAAAAAATATTCCTTAGAGTATAGTCCTGAAGATGAGATTCTTATTACAGCGGGAGTAAGCGAAGGGTTTGATCTTGCTATAAGGGCTATCGTTGAACCAAAAGATAAAGTAATTGTGGTAAGCCCGTATTATGTCGCTTACCCGGCGTTGGTCGAAGTTTGTTCGGGAGAGGTGTTGTATTTAATTACTAAGGAAGAGGATTCGTTTAAGATAGATCCCAAACATCTGAATAAATTGCTTGACCAAAATCCAAAGGCAATAATTTTTAATTATCCCTCAAATCCTACAGGGGTGACCTATACGCCTAAAGAGTTGAAAGAAATCTGGCTCCTGATATCGAAAAAAGATACCATTGTCATTAGCGATGAGATTTATGATGAGTTAACTTATGAAGGAAAACATCATCCTTTCGCGTCTTTAGACCAAAAAGCTAAGGACCGAACCATTTTTCTTAATGGCTTTTCTAAGGGGTACGCGATGACAGGGTTTAGAGTGGGGTATGTGTGTGCTAATGCTCGTATTATTGCGGCGATGAACAAAATTCACTCGTTTTCGGCGTTATGCACGCCCATTATTTCACAAATTGCCGCAGTGGAGGCGTTAAGGGCTCAACGAGAATTAATGCAGATGAAAAATGAGTATAAACGCAGAAGAGATTTTATTGTAAAAGAACTTAATCGTATAGGACTTCATACCGTTATTCCTAAGGGGGCGTTTTACTGTTTTCCTTCTTTAAAAAAATTCAAAATAAAAGCAATGGATTTTGCTAAAAAACTACTATATGACCAAAAAGTTGCTGTTGTTCCAGGGACAGCTTTTGGAAAAGAGTATGATTCATATGTACGGATTTCTTACGCGAATTCCTTGGATAATTTGAAAACTGCTATTGCTAGAATGGAAGAGTTGCTTAATCAAATATGTTGAGATCCAAGAAGATTAAAGTAGGGAACAAGTATATTGACGCTTTTTCGATAAAGTTGAGCAGTAAAAACTTAATTGTTCTTCGGGGGAGCAAAGGGTATGTATGTTGCGGGTACCTTAATTTAACCGCGGCAGAAAAGTTTAATGATGTGGCTGTAAAGATAGTAAAGGTTTCAACCATAGAAGAAGCGGTAGGGGCAAAAGTGTACGCGCTTAGCCGGGCCGCTAAAAAATTAGGTATTCATAAAGGACAAAAGGTGAAAGATGTTTTTGAAATTATTGTATAAAATAATTGTTGTAGCGACTGTTCTTTTTGTCGCTGGATGTTCTCCAGAGTTTAGCGGAATGAAGAAAGCGTATGAAAAAATCACGAGAAGATATGAAGCCCGTCTGAGCAAGCGGCCTTACGATGTGAAATTAAGAATAAAGGTCGCGAAGTTTTATTATGAATTTAAGGATTACCCTAAAGTAAAACAATTATTATCTAAAGTAGATAATCAAGAAGCAAAAGTTCTTTTAGCTAAAGCCTTAACTAAAAGCAAAGAGTATGATTACGCTATCGAAATATTTGAGCAGTTAAAAGATACAATAAAGGATTCGGAATGCTTGTATTTGTATGGCGAAGTTTTAGAAAATAAGAATTTATACCCGAAAGCTTTGCAAATATACAATAAAGTATCAGGGGCGTTTAAAGCATTAGCAGTGGAACGGATAAGGTTAATTAAAGCGAAAACAGAAGAAATCACGCCGAAACAAATACATAAGGTATACAAAGAAGCGAAACAGTTTTTAAGCGAGGTTAAAGATGAAGCGGGAATAATTTTATCGGTGAACGAAAAAACAGAAATTAGGGAAGATAATACGTCAGTATCTACTTCGCATGTTATTGAACAGGTATTGGCAGAGAGGGGCAAGTCTTTAGCGGAAGTGGAGATAGGGTATGACTCGACATATGAACGGGTAAGCTTAGAGTTTGCTCGGACAGTTAGTCCTGAGGGAAAAGTAATGTATGCTGGGAGAGAGAATATTCGTGATGTCAGCAGGTATTTGAATTTTCCCCTGTATAGTAACGCTAAGGCTTTTATTGTGTCTATGCCCATGGTGGAAGTAGGTTCGTTTATTGAGTATAAGATAAAGATTCAAACTTCTAAGTTAGTGAATGAAGATGACTTTTCGGTTTTGTACAGACTAAAAGAAAAGTATCCTATTTTTAAGGCAGAGTTTACGCTGAATGTTTCCGGGGGTAAAGATGTAAACGTTAAGTTTTTTAATCAAGGAAATGCCGGCAAACATAAGTTGGCCCCGACAGTGCAACAACGAAAGGGGAGAAAAATATATACCTGGAAGTTTAACAAAGTTAAGCCGCTTATTCCGGAATATAATATGCCTCCGGTCTCAGAAGTTAATCCTGCTTTTTTAGTATCAAGCTTTTCGTCTTGGGATGAGATTTATGGGTGGTGGAAGTCTTTATATCAGGATAAATTTCAGTTGGATGAAGAAGTAGTTAAGTTTGTTCAAGAGTTAATTGACGGCGCGGACTCAGACCTTGAAAAGGCAAAGAGAATCTATTCGTTTTGCGCTGAACAAATCAGGTATGTAGCGGTTGAGTATGGGGATAGCGGTCATGAACCGCATATGGCCGGGGATGTTTTTATTAATAGGTATGGAGATTGTAAAGATCAGGCGATTCTTCTTGTGGCGATGTTGAAATCGGCAGGATTAAAAGGGTATCCTGTACTTATTCCTACTAGAGACGTTTATCCTATAGATAAACAGTTTCCTTCCATCAATTTTAATCACGCTATTAGCGCTGTTGAGATTGACGGTGAACTCATTTTTATGGATCCTACCGCTTCGACTACCGCGTTTAGGAATTTACCATTAGGTGATCAGGTAAGGGACGTTATGGTATTTAAAGATGATGGGTGGCAAATCACGAACACTCCGCAAATTATAAATAACCGCGTTTTGTATAAAATGAATATTAAATTAAACGAAAAAGAGAACGCTGTTATAAAAAGAACAGTTACAACGGAAGGGTTTTTCTCTTCCGGGCACCGGTGGTATTTAAAGTATACGCATCCTTCTCAAATTAAAGAAGATATTCAGAAGAAAATGGTGGAAATTTCTCCTTTTTCAAAGCTTATTGATTACAAAATTGACAATGTTGAGACCTTAGATACCCCGCCGGTTCTTCAATATGAGTTTACCACGACTAAGTTTCTTAATCCCGCGGGTCAGTTAAGGGTAATTCCGGTATTAAATGAAATACAGCTATCCCCTAATATTATCGGAAAAGAAGAACGCCTATTCCCTATTGATTTTGAAGGGATTTATAGTGAACAGGCTCAAATAAAGATTGAGTTACCCCAAACTTTAAAAGTTAAGTATTTACCTCACGACATTAATCTAGAAAACCAATGGTTTGCATTTGATTACGCGTATCAGCAGGATAGTGATGGATTAACTGTTAACCAAAGCTTTTTTGTGAAAAAAAGGTTTGTCCAAAGCCGGGACTATAAGGATTTTAAGCGGGAGTTAGAGAACGTTTTCTATTTTTTAAGAGAAGAAATTATTTTGGAGAAAAATGAAGACTAAAAGAAGGAAAAATTTCGAAATAAGGTTTTATGAACAACTGTTAAGAAAACGTCCTGATTTCGCGCATGTGCTTTTTTGTTTAGGCGACGCCTATACTCAAAGAGGGTTTTATAAAGAGGGTCTAGAAGTAGATAAGCGGCTAGTTAAGCTTGAGCCGGAGGACCCCATAGTGCATTATAATTTAGCTTGCAGTTTTTCTTTGGTCGAAGATGTGGATGCTGCTTTAAGCGAGTTTAAAACAGCGGTTCTTCTTGGGTATGACGAATTTGATTATGTTTATCAAGACGCGGATTTAGAAAACTTGAGAAAAGACGAAAGATTTGAGGAATTCTTTTGTAAATTAAAAACATTACAGGATAACGACGAAATCGCTGAGTAATTAGTCGTTTTACCTAATTATCCTAGAGAAATGTCCGAATAGCCAATGGGCTTGATAGAATTTTATTTTCTCGGTATAATGAAACTGTTGCAGAGGGTAACGTTTTTTGATTTCATAGATTTCCACCAGAGGCGGATCAGCCTCTGGCTGAAAAACTGGATGGCGGCGATTAATGAATACGCGTAATAAAAGGCAATACATAAGAACTTCTACGGTTATGCCGGTTGAGTTTATTGTGCTTGATCGTGACGGCAAAAAAACTACTCCTTGGCTGCAAGGGTTCACCCGGGATCTTGGTAAAGGGGGGATCCGGTTGATAGTGAACGATTTGTGGTGGGGGTTTTGGGATCGATTTAGTTACTGCGATGCCAGGTTGTTTATAAAGATAGACCTTCCGTTTAAGAAGAAATCAGTTTCCGCTAATGTTAAAGTCGCCTGGGCAAAAATAAAAAAAGATTCAGACTATAATCAGTATATAGTGGGCTTAGAGTTTCTAGAAGGGGCAACAAAAGAGACCCAAGTGCTGTTTAAATATGCTATTTTTAAGAAAACAATGCCGGTTCTCGTTGGCGGCATAGTTGCTCTTCTTTTTTTAGTGTCTTCATTTTCGTTTTGGCAGACACAGTCGTTAGTTGATGAAAATAAACAATTAGTTAAAGGTTATGTAAGCGTGTTAGAAAAGAGCTCTCGGTTGGAGAAGGTGTTAGCAAATGGAGAAGAAAACAGCGTGTTTTTTAAACAGCGGCAGGAAGCGTTGCGGGATAAGGTTTCTTTTTTAGAAAATGAATTATTACAATGGCAGGAGAAATACAAAAGCTCGGTTCAGGAAGAGGAAAAAGCTAAAGAGCCCCAAATGAAAGTCATTCGCCGGTATAGAAAAGAAATAGCGTCATTAATAAAAGAAAACGCGTTTTTATCTGAAAATCAGAAACAGAGAGACGCTGTCAATTTGGCAGTACGTCAGCAAGTAAAAGACTTAGAAAATGAAAAAGAGTTTTCTTCTAAAAAGATTATAGCGGGGATGTATGACTGGATAAAAAACCGGCAGGATTTGGTTGGAGGATTGGTACTTAGCTATGAAGGCGACCGAAATTTAGATAAAGTATATTTTACTTATGACCAGGCGTTGGCGGCAGTTAGTTTTCTCTTATTTGAAGATAATTCCAGAGCGGAAAAAATTCTAGATTTTTATTTAGAGAAAGCGAAAAAGGGAGAAAAAATTTATAACGCTTACGCTGTCGGAGGAGGAGTTTTTGAGTATACGGTTCATAGCGGGCCCAATGCTTGGATAGGGCTAGCCGCGTTAAATTACACAAAAAAAACCGGGAACAAAAAATATTTGCCCATAGCCCAAAGTGCCGGGGACATGATTCTTTCTATGATGGACGAAGAAGGCGGGGTTAGAGGGGGGCCAAATGTTAAGTGGTTCGCGACAGAGCATAATTTAGATGCCTATGCTTTCTTCTCTATGCTGTATAAAACAACCTCTGAGGAGAAGTATCTACGTGCCGCCCAGCAAGTCAAAGGATGGATTTCAAAGTACGCCTATACTAATTATGGGCCGCCAGTTAACCGAGGCAAAGGGGACGCGACGATTGCCACAGATACCTATGCTTGGTCCGTAACTGCGTTCGGGCCTAAGCTGTTGGCTTCTTTAGAGATGAATTCAGATAATATATTAGATTTTGCGATAAAGAATTGTGAAGTGGCGGTTAAATTCAAGAGAAACGGTGATGAAGTTGACGTGAGAGGTTTTGATTTCGCTAAATATAGAAATATTCCAAGAGGGGGGGTTGTGTCGGGAGAATGGACGTCGCAAATGATTTTAGCTTTTAAAGTTATGGCGTCTTATTATAAAGATATTGATACTACTAAATATAAGGAATACGTAAAAAAATCCGATTTTTATTCTCAAGAACTGCAAAAAATGCTGATTACCTCACCGTCAAAAATAGGACGCCAAGACCCTTGTTTACCTTACGCTTCGTTACCATCGGTAGATACAGGCCATGGATGGCGAACGCCTAAAGGGAATAAAACCGGTTCCCTAGCGTCAACAGCGTATTTTTTAATTGCTTTTAAAGGGTACAATCCTTTAAGGGGAGAGCATTTAGAATTATCGTTAAGGAACGCGAGAGAAGAAGGAATTAACAGCAGTATTACAAAGATTAACTAAACTCACCGGAAAATTAAAGATTTATAATTAAGCTCTAAATATAGTCCAAAGATCTATAGTAATGAATCCAATGCCTGCTACCCAAGATAGATATTTAGGATTAACGAATTTGGATAAAAAATTTCCCAGGAGAACGGCGATTCCGGAAGCAACAACTAGAGTAAGCGCTGCCGCTAAAAAAATGGTTATTTTAGATTTTTCGGCGGCAGTCGCGAATAAAAGCGTTGCCAACTGTGTTTTATCTCCGAGTTCAGCGAGTAGAACTGTGGTAAAAATTGTAAGGAATACTTTAAAGGTCATTTTTTATTTTTCTATCTCTTCTTCTACTTCTTTGGCACCCTCTAAATAAAATTTTTCTTCATCTGGAGCCAATTCTTTTAATAATCGGAGGAATTCTCCGGCATGAACCTTTTCTTCATCAGCGATATCTTTTAACACCTCAACCGCTAACTTATTATCTGTTGATTCTGCCAATTGCGTATATAACTGAATTGCCTCATATTCTGCCGATATCATAAACCGAATCGCCCGAACCAATTCCTCGTTGGAAAGTTTTTTTTCTTTCGCGAGACCTGAAAATGGATTCCCAAAATTTGGCATAATTCCCTCCTTTGAATTATTATCTGGTTTTATTTGATTTATTATACCAAATCAGTAGCCATAACCAATAAATAAATAATAAGGCAGTTTCTTGGGATAGTCGATGCTTATTAAATGGGACACAAAAGGATACGATATTTTCTCTGAGACGGACAGTTTTTACTGGACTAAGACCGCGCCGGATTGCTCCATAAAGGCATTCGGTGATGAGAATAAGTCAGATGTATGTTTTTATTAATTGTTTAAGAATATTGGGATATATATTTCGAAAGAATATTTAACGGTAGCTTTTTATCTCTTGACAGCAGGGGGCATATAGATGTTAGAAATTTATTTTTTCGTATAAGGTTTCGGGGGCGATATCAACTCCATTAGGCCAAGCTATTGTGCCTCCGTCGATAGTCGCTTTTTTGAAAAATTGTAAATTTTTAAATATTTTAAATACTTTACCTTTATTAAGATAATCTGAAAAGTCTATCTTACCTTCTCTGCCGTCATCGAAGACGATATGATAAGTGTATCCACTAACATATTCAATTTTTTTTACTTCATTCATATCCCACATATTTCATCTCAATTTAACGGAATTATTGGTTTAATTTCTTTGCCGGATTTAGCTAATTCCCAATCTTCCTGAAGATCTGAAACGTGAATATCGATCCATTCTCTAGTAAGCTTCGTTGCTGTTTTGGAATCTAACTTTCCTCGAAGTATATTACCAGATAAATCAAAAACAGCCTTTTTGTTTTGGTATTCTATATGTATATGCGGTGGATTATGCTCATCATAGAACATTCGTACCACAATCCCGAAAAACTTAGAAATTATTGGCATCTATAATCCTCCTGATAAATTGTACCATGATTTACGATATTTTGTAATAATTTTATAACATGCTATTTTGGTCATCTAAGCTTATTGACCCCCACGATAATGTGATTAATTGATATAGACAAAATATCCGGAATGAATAATATCGGAATCATGTGACTTATAACTGGGAATGAATTTAATTCGAGTATGTTAAAAAGAAAGAGCAAACTAACGGTCTTAAATACAAATAGGTATAAAACAACCCACGCTATCCATCCTATAAGAAACATCACAACGAAAAGGTTATCCTTCTTAGTAGATTCTTTTTGTTCATCATCCTTAGTCATTTAACGAAAAAGTCAGGCGTATTGGTTTGTTAGATATTCTTATTTTTTCTTAAATATTTAACGTCTAATTTATCTTTTTCTCTGCCTGTAGCTTTTTTGTTTTTAATAATATTTTCTTTGGAGAGAAAGGGGATAGTGAGCCCTTCGATTTTTATATTTTCTTTATCTTTGTAAGCCTTATCAAATTTAACTCCATCAATGAACGTTAATATGTCTATGCGTCTAGGTACTACTCCAATTTGGAAAATAATCCCTTTTTTGATGAAGGTTTCTGTATTTATTTGTTTAAGTGGGGCACCAAATTCGGCAAGAGAATTATATACCTTTTTTGAATTTTCTGGTGATGGTTCAACCCATATGTCAAAATCTCCAGTTGCGCGAGGATACCCTTGCGCGCCCATAGCGTATGCGCCAACAACAAGAAATTTTACCTTATTATTTAATAAGATTTGTAATATTTCTTTGTAATCTTCGTTTAACATATTCCGATCCTTTCAATGACCACAATTCAGCCGTGAGCTCCCATATAAAACTAATACACTGTTGTGGCGATTCGGCGACAAAAGGATTGTCATTTTTAGACATCTTAATTAGTTTAGTTTTATTTCTTACCATTTTCATAGTTATATTATACCATATTTTTTAAATTATATGTATCTGATGAGCGACAATAATAATTCCCGGCCCCGTTGCCTCAGATCAAAATGTTACCATTATTCTTTCAACTTCACAATGCCGTTTTGTGTTTCTATTCACGGCGATTAGGTTCTGTCGCCAATGGCTGCGACATCGTTGTTTTCTTCCACACCACTGAAAATTAATTTTCTAGCCATAGTACGACGCCACTCGCCAATACGACGTTGCAGTGTTCGTAATTGCCCATCGACAAATTGTTCAGGATGCTCCCTTTTTAACCGCTGGAACAACGATTTTGCAGTGCTATCAGGGGAACTTTGGAGCCAAAGCAAGATATCGGTCCATACGTTTTTGAAAGGATCCTCACGGGTGCGCCAATAGCGAGCCTTGGATTCATCCTTTCGATGTGTTGGCCGCACTTCACCATCTCGCCACAGTCGCGGCAGTTGTGATAGGAACTGATCCAGGCTTTGTCGATTCGGTCCGGTGCTCAGCGTATTGGAGCTCAGCGCGGCCAGTGCGGACTGTCCCTGCCGGATTCGTTGTAACAATGCCACTGGATCCAGTTGTTCTTTTTGTTTACGCAAGGATTCTTTTATTTTCTCAGCCACCCCTTTGTTCGCTAAAAGTCGATCGCAAGAAGTTGCCGGAGAGTTATACCATTTCCTTATTTTTGCACCTTCTCGGATCTTGTCGCGAAGTTTAAACGATGGTTGGAAGTAATTTACATACAGCCGTACTGCCTGGAACAACTGTGCCATCGCTTGTCCCGCGATAATTCCAGAAAAACGCTCGTGCCCAACGATTTTGCGAATCACGGCTCCATTCTTTTGTTCAACCCATGCCTGATCATTTGAGTGATGAACGCGGGAACGCGTAAACACAATTCCCGTCTGCTTACAATATAAATTCAGCGTATCATTAATAAACGCGCTATCATTATCAGAATTAATTCCTAAAATGCTCACAGGCATTTGAGTCTGTATCCGTTTTAACCCTTCAATAACCAATGATTGCTCCCTTGCTAAAAGAGGTACCGCTTCCGTCCAGGCGGAACAAACGTCGGTGGCAACAAGGCTATGGAGATATTCTCCAGACATTGACCCGCCACCGTGTACCACAAAATCAATCTCCACGTATCCAGGTAATGAATCCTGCCAATCGTGGGAAGTCTTAATAGCAATTTCTTTGCTCACTCTTCTGAATATTCGTTTTTTCTTTCGATTTCTGGTATTTTTTCGAATTGGTCGCAATATTCGATCAATAGTGGATGCACTAGCTGATAAAATTTTCTTGCGGATCGCGGGCTCTAATTTTAAATGGCCATGTCGCTCCATCGCCTCCACTAAATTAGGAATCACAGCTTTCAATCGCTTTCCGCAAATTCTATCGGCCGTTTCCCACAACACAATTAACGCATCTTTTACCGCCTCATCATATATTTTATTGCTACTCATAACCGCTTGTCGTGGTTCGTTAGTCATTAAATTCCCCAATAATCGAATTGCATGTTTGCGGTGATACCCGGATACTTGCGTAAACTCATTAAGAATACTCGCTTTTTCGCCTTTTGATGCTTGGCAATACCTTTCTCGAATCGCAATAACTAATTCTTTTCGTGCCAGTTTGCTCAGCGTTTCTGTACCCATATGTTACCTCCAATTTTAGTAACATTATACTGAGGCAACAACCTATGTCCAGTAACAAAAACTATGAGTCAATGCGCCGTTGACGACAATTATTTTGGTTCTTTCTTAATTAATGTGGTATTTATGGCTAATTTTGTGACATTAGCCACAAAACAAAGTGTGTTGCCGTATTTACGTAACCTATTGGCTTGCTTTA
>JAHISK010000103.1 GCA_018818105.1 Candidatus Omnitrophota bacterium
CGAACTTATTTTCTTTTTGAACCAGTTAAAGATGTAATTCATTTTGTTAATAACACTACAAGCTAAGTCTATAAAAGGTTTTAATCCACTAAAGAGAGCTTGATCAGCCCAATCAGCAATGTGCTCTTTCGCTTCATCAATGGATGAAAACAGTCAGTTAAGTAATATTATAGCTGCCCAACTTTTAACTGTTAAGTCCGATTATTTTAGCGCGAAATCTATTGGGCAGATTAAAAATAAGAATGATTTTAGGCAAATTAGGGTTGTATTCGCGAGAGATAATGTGATAAAATATTGGGATGAAGATTAAGTTTTTAGAGAAATTCAACGAGTATTTTAAGTCTAAATTGTCATTAAATAAGTGGCGGTTTGGATTTAATAGGGATTTAATACGTAAGCCCATTGTTGTTGTCGAGATAGGAAATGACTGGTTAAAAATAGTGGAAAATGATTTTTTTCTTTCAGGAAGAAGCATCACCAAGATTAACTTAATAAAGCTCAACCAGATTAAGGACTCAGTTTCGGTGTCTTTAGCCAAAATATTCGCGGAGTTAAAACTTGATAAGAGTTCGGTAATTACATACTTGTCCAGATATCTAGTTACGATTAGGGTGTTAGAGTTTCCTTCAACTAATCCGCAAGAGATAAATGATATGGTGAATTTACAGGTGGGGAAACAGACTCCTTACTCGAAAGAGGAAATTATTTCCGCTCATAAAATATTATCTGAGAATTCCAAAGAAGGATGTTCTAAAGTTATGTTAGTTATTGCCCGGCGCAAGCTCATAAGTGATAGAATGGAGGCGTTAACAGCAGCGGGGCTTGATGTTGAAAGAATAGGTGTTAGCTCTCAAGGTATTTATAATTGGGTTAAAACCGCGATTGTCTCAGAGTCAAAAATAGATTCAGCGCCAACAGTTCTAGTAGATATCGACTCTAATTTTTCTGATTTTCTTGTTATAAGTAAAAATGAGTTAGTTTTCACGCGAAACATTTTAATCGGAGCTAATCATCTTATAGAGGAGATTCCGAGGTGGAGGGAAAAATTTCTTTCAGAGTTACAGTATTCAATGGACTTGTATCAAAGCGAAGATAGTGGAAATCCTGTTTCCAGGTTGTTCTTTAGCGGAGCGGCTAAGGGGATTGAAGGGTTAGATGGATTAGTCAGTAGTAAGTTGAATATTCCTGTTGAAGTTATTGATCCGGTAAAAAATTTGAGATTATCAAAAGACTGTGATATTTTAGGCCAGGATCAGTATAAGTTTGTTTCTATTTCGTCTCTAATTGGTACCGCGATAAATCATAAAGATTTTTCTTTTGATTTAACTCCTGTCGAGTGGCGGCTTAAAAAAATGATGGAGAATAAAAGAAAGTAGCTTACTGTTATGGGAGTATTGTTTGCCGCGGCAGTTATGATGGCGTCATTATTGGTGTTGACGGATATTTATAATAAAGGAAGTTATTTAGGCCAATTAAAGAAAAAAAATTCACAGATAGAAAGTGAGGCAACAAAAGTTGAAAGAATGCGGATGCATATCGATTTAGTTGAAAGAAGGCTGGCGGCAAAAGGGTCTTCAATAAATATTCTTGATGAAATATATAATCTTGTGCCGAACGAAATATTTTTAACAACTATTAATATTATTGAAAAGAAACAGGTTGTTTTTAAGGGGCGAGCGTTTGCAATGTCTGATGTGTTTAAGTTTGTATCAACGTTAGAAGATTCAGCGATGTTTGAAAATGTGAAAACCACCTATACTACAACTAAGAAAGTAGAGGATACAGAGTATGCTGATTTTGAAATTATCGGTGCCTATCAAGATTAAATTTCTAAGAAATTTATTCTTGAGAAGGTTCAGTGGTTAGAAAAGTATTTTATACTTTTTTTACATGAAAATAGATCTAATATTAGGAGCAATAAAGGTTAAGTTTTATGGGCGATTTAAAAGTGTTTGATAAGTTTTCTAAGAAAGAAAAATTATGGTTAGTTATTGCCGCTATTTTTATTTTTGTGGCGGCCATAGATAGGTTAGTGGTAAGTCCTATTAATACTAGGATGAAACAACTAAGTCAGGAAATAAAAATAAAAGAAAAACAATTAGCTAGGAATTTGCGTAATTTAAGTCAAAAAGAAACTGTTAGTAAAGAATATGAAAAATATATGAAGTATGTGAAAAAAATCGGGTCCAATGAAGAAGAAGTGGCTAGAATTCTGAGCGCGATAGAAAGCTTAGCTCGTAAGTCAGCAGTTTATTTAGTGGATATAAAACCGCAAGCTCCAAAAGATATCGATTTTTACAGGGAGTATGTTGTTGAGGTAACGGTTGAGGGGGAGATGGAGTCTATAGTGCGCTTTTTGTATGAATTGAATATATCGGAGCAGTTGCTGCGCGCGGAAAAGCTGCAGATTAATTTGAAAGAAAAAGCGACGTCCGTTATTAAAGCGGGAATTATTGTTACTCAAGTTCTAGTTCCGTAGTAAATTTTTTCTAATGAAGCCGTTTAGAAATGAAGAGATGTTATTTCATATTCGAATATTTATTTGGATATTAGCGGTGTTTGTTTTAACTGGTTGTTCCGCGATAGGACACCGGCGGCAGTTAATTGCTTTAAAAAAAGTTGGAGCTAACCAAAAAAACATCGAGCGATATATAGAAAAACAAGAGAGCAGTTTTTATGTGTTGTTAGAAGTTGTTAAAAATAAGGGGTTAGAGGTAGGGGTAACTAAGCAGGCGGTTATAAATAGTTATGGTGATCCGGTGTTGAGTAGAGAGATTAAAGATGATACTGTTGTTCTAGAGGAGTTGTTGTATCGGCATCCTACGCGATATTTTACATCTGATCGGATATACATGTATTTCGATGATAAAGAAAAGTTAACTCGTTGGGAATATTATCCTGCTGATTAAAGAAAGGGGGCAGGATATGTTTGTCGCGCAGTAAGTTTAATTAAAAAACAATTATTGCCACGTGATCTCGCTTTGCTTGAAACGTGGCTTCCCGATACTTCGTATCGGGATCATTAGGAGGATTAACATGCAACGTGTACATTTGACAAGAGACGGGTATGAGAAGTTGGTGGAGGAGTTAGAGCAGTTAAAGACGGTTAAAAGAAGAAGTATTTCTAGCGCGATAGAGCATGCTCGTTCGTTGGGTGATTTGAAGGAAAACGCTGAATATCATTCGGCAAAAGAAGCGATGGCGTTAAATGAGAAGAAAGTTCGTGAGTTAGAAGATACATTAAGTAGAGCCGAAATTATAGATGAGTCTAAAATTTCTAAAGATAAAGCGTATTTAGGCGCGAAATTAAAGTTAGTTGATGTCGATACGAATGAAGAGATGTCGTATTGTCTTGTCGGGACAGAAGAAGCTGATCCTGTGGCGGGGATGATATCTATAACTTCTCCTGTAGGAAAAGCTTTGTTGGGGCATAAAGTTGACGATATAATAGAGATAACAGTTCCCGCAGGATTGTTAAAATATAAAATAGTAGAAATAGGGCGGTAGTAGCTTTAGAAAACTCTAAACACTAAATCCAAAACTTTAAATAAATTTAAATGACCAAAATACGAAATTTAAAACAATATAATTTAAAACAAAAAATATTATATTCATTTGTTTTGTGTTTTGATTTTTTAGTTTTGGATTTATTTAGGATTTAGGGTTTAGAGGTTATAGATAGTTTAGGATTTGGAATTTTTAGTGAAGGGTGGGATGCGCGGGATAAGATTGATAAGTGTTATTAGTTTGTTGGTAGTAAGCTTTTTAACTGTTTGTGTTTGTTTTGCCGATACCAAACAGAATTATTATTACAAAGGATTAGAGTTCGCGGTAGCGGGCGAGTTTGAAAAAGCTAAAAAAGAGTTTGAAAAGATACTAAGGATAGATGTTTTTTATACTCCGGCACATTCAAGTTGGCAAGTTGTCGTAGACGCCCTTGACGCTAGAGTCGCTAAGACCACAGCATTGAATATATTTAAAGGTATTGATTATGCTAATAGTGATTTATTGGAAAGGGCGGTTAATGAGTTTAATATGATTATTGAACAAAATCCCTATTATGTAAATACGTATTTTTTCCGCGGCAGCGTTTACTATAAAAAAGGTTTATATCAGGAGGCTATTTCTGATTATACAAAAGTAGTCGATAAAGGCGGGGCGCTTATTTCCGATGCCTATTATAATCGGGGTAGTATTCATAGTATTATGGGTGATTCTGATGAAGCTATTTCGGATTATTCTAAAGTTATAGAGAGATATCCTAAGCATCCAGATATTTATTATAGTAGAGGAGTCACCTATGCCAGCATAGAGAAATATGAGTTAGCTATCGCTGATTATGATAAAGTAATAGAACTTGATACTAAAAATAGCCGTGTTTATTTGGATAAAGCCGCGGCAGCTTTTAAGTTAGGGCGTTTTATTGATGCTATAAAAGCGTTTAAGATTTTCCTTAAATATAAAAGTAACGATTTTTTTGAAGATATGAAGAGCCGGATGGCTCTGTGAAGTTATCATGTTTGTGGGGGAATTTTAAAAGCAAGTATTAGCTGCATGATCTCGCTTTGTTCGGGATCTCGATACTTTGTATCGGGATCCCGAAACACCTTGATAGGATATTAAGGAAGTCGGGAAATTCGGCTAGAGATTTTTGTTCGCTGACGCTTCAAAAGTCTAAGTTTCATTAGGAGAAAAAATGATGAGTGAAATTATGAGTTTAACTTTTCTCGGTAATACTATTTTAGAGTATATAATAGCGGGTTCGATAATTTTTATCGGCGGCTTAGCTATTAAAATTTTTAAGCATGTTTTGTTGAAACGGCTTAAAATTTGGGCCAAGAAAACCAGTACTACTTTTGATGATTTTATTGTTGATGTTCTTCGTCGGGTAATTGTTCCTTTAGGGTATTTTGGAGTTTTTTATTTTAGTGTTAATACGTTAACGCTGGATGTGTCATTGAAAAGATTTGTGGCTATTATAGGGACAGCAGTTATCACTATATTTGTTGCTAGAATAGTTGTGGAGCTTATTCATTATGTGTTTTCGGTCTATTGGATAAAGGCAGGTAAAGATTTAGCTTTAGATCGCAGTTTAAAAGGAATTTTAAATATAAGTAAGTTTATTATATGGGGATTAGCGGTTGTTTTCTTTTTAGATAATTTAGGGTTTAAGATTTCTACTGTAATCGCGGGATTAGGGATAGGCGGTGTTGCTATTGCTTTAGCCGCTCAGGCTGTTTTAAAGGATTTGTTTAGTTATTTTTCTATTATTTTTGACCGGCCGTTTGAAATAGGTGATTTTATTATTATTGGAGATTACTTAGGAACGGTTGAGTATGTAGGTATTAAAACTACCCGTATCCGTTCTTTAGGTGGAGAACAGGTAATTTTTTCTAATACTGACCTTACAGATTCGCGTGTTCGTAACTATAAACGGATGGATAAAAGGCGGGTTTTATTTAAATTAGGGGTAACTTATCAGACCTCTTTAGCTCATCTGAAGGAAATACCAAGAATAATTGAGGGAGTTGTGAATAATGTTTCCGACACAGTATTTGATCGGGCGCATTTTTTCTCCTATGCGGATTTTAGTTTAGTTTTTGAAGTGGTGTATTACGTGTTAGGAAGCGACTATAATAAATATATGGATATTCAGCAGGAGATAAACTTAGCGATAAAAGAAGAATTCGAAAGACGAGGGATTGAGTTTGCTTATCCTACGCAGACAGTTTATTTGAGTAAAGAACAGTAAAAAAGGGTCAAGGGTCAGGGGGCAGGGGTCAAGGAAGAGAAGAAAAGATTAGTTCATAGTCGATAGACCATAGTCCATAGATAGAAAAGAGGAAGGCCTAGTATTTAGTATATAGTCGTTAGTATTTAGCGAAAATGCAGATGAAGATAGGAGGTGGGATATGGCTCAAGAGAGTAAAAAGAAGATAAAAGCTTTAAGAAAAGTGGTGATGGTTATTTTTGGGGTAGTGCTTATTGTTTTGGGAATGCTTGCGATAATTGTGTGGTGGGATAATCTTTGGCTGGTAGCGAAAGGATGCGCGGGGTTAATTCTATTTTTAGCGGGAGTAGGTGTTATTTCTCTTTCTAAGAAATAAAAGGAAGCTTTTTTAAATCCTTGATTTTTTAAAGGATATGTTTTAAAATAAATGCTTTGTTGGCAATAGAATATTAAGGGAGTCGGTAAATTCGACTAGAGTCAAGTATTGCCACGTGATCTCGCTTTGCTCGAAACGTGGCTAATTCCCACGTGCGCTTTAGCGCCACGTGGTCATTAGGAGAAAAATTATGAACGCAGTATCATATAGTCAAAGTAAAACAGTGGTGTTAGATATCACGCTTATATTAACGTTTACGTTTCTTATGGTTATTTCGGCGTTTGTTCGTATTTCTTTATTTTTTACGCCGGTGCCTATAACTATGCAAACGTTAGTTCTTTTCAGTAGTATTCTCATTCTTCGAAACAGAGCCTACATGTCACAGGCGTTATATATTTTTTTAGGGACAGTGGGGTTACCAGTTTTTTGTAAAGGAGGAGCGGGGCTTTTATATTTATTAGGGCCCACAGGCGGATATCTTTTAGGATTTTTAGCCGCGTCAATTATCGCGCCTTTCTTTATGAAAGGAAATGTATCAGTCGTTAAGAGTTTTTTTGTTTGCGTTTTTTCCATGGTGATTGTTTATTTTTTAGGGGTTACTTGGCTGGTATTTTTTCATAAGTTTTCTTTTGGTACAGCATTTGGAGCCGGTGTCGCGCCGTTTATTACCGGCGATATTTTTAAGATAGTTTTGGCAACAGGTATATCGACTAAATTATTCGGTTCCAGCTTTAGGCGAGGGGCATAATTGTTTAAAGAAACAATAAAATAGGTTACATTTTTCGAAATGTAGTTGAGGTTATTTAAAAATGATAAAAAGAATATTTATTACGGGTCTTGCGGCAATTATTCCTATTGGTATTACCGTATATGTTATAGGCGGTCTTTTCGCGTTTGCCGACGGTATTTTAGGTAAATACATTAACAGATATTTTATAGAGTATTTTAGTTATGAGATTCCGGGGTTAGGAATAATTCTTTCTATATTAATTATTTTTTTAGTAGGATTGCTTGTTCATGTTTCTCGGATGCGTATTTTTCGGTGGACGGGAAAAATGTTAAAGCTATTGTTAAAACTCCCATTAATAGATAAGATTTACCCGCCCATTAAACGAATTGTTGATTTTCTTTTTTTTCCACCAAAAAAGAAGTTTAAGAGCGCGGTGTTAGTAGAATATCCCCGTAAAGGGATTTATTCAATAGGTTTCTTGACTAACGAAAGTTACTCTTCTTTTGAAGAGAAAATTGGTAAGAAACTTTATAATATTTTCATGCCTTCTTCCCCTTCCCCTTTAACGGGATTTACTATCATTGTGCCGGAATCAGATTTGATTTTTTTAGATGTAGGGGTAGACGAGGCAATAAAGATGATTGTTTCCGGAGGACTTCTTAATCCGCACGGTTAAAAATTATGAGTAACAATTATTTACTTAAAAGCGATGGGTCTTTTATTATAAAAGATTATAACCGGACTGCGCCTTTTTCTAACTTCTTACCGGGAATCGCCGGAGTCTGGGGCGTTCCTATGTGGGTTTTTTATGTTAATCGCGGTCAAGCGGTATCGGGGTTTGGCATTAAAGATAAGGAACATAGTATTGGAGAATTTTTTCCCGCCAATAAAGCGTACTGGCTGACTTCAGGAGCCGGGTTTAGAACATTTTTAAAGATAAATAAAACTAATGCCTATGAATCGTTTCTTATTAACGCCGCAGAGAATGTTAATCAGTCGATGATTATAAATAGTGATTCGCTGCAAATCAAAGATGACAATTCAAATTTAGGAATAAACACATCAGTTAAATATTATACGTTAGCAAATACTCCTTTGGCGGGCTTGGTGAGAGTTCTTACTTTAAAGAATACTTCTGATAAAAATATCAATTTAGATGTGTTGGATGGAATTAGCCGTATTGTTCCTTTTGGAACCGGCGATTTTTTTCTGAAACATATGGCAAGAACGATAGAAGCGTGGATGCGCTCTTATCTTTATGATAATTTAGCGGTATTTAGATTAATTGTTGACCCTGCTGATGTAAGTGAAACAAAATATGTTGATGGGGCGAATTTTAGCTTTTCTTTTTACCCGCAGGATGGGAAGGATATTTCTCCCTATTTAGTTGTGGACCCTCAGGTTTTATTCGGCCACGATACTTCATATGTTCGGCCGATTAAATTTTTTGATGAAGATTTTAAGGCGCCGGTAAATCAGATAACTTGCGGTAAAATGCCTTGTTCATTTAGCTATTTCAATTGGGATTTAGCCCCTGGAGAAGAGAAGTCTTTTTATAGTATTTTTGGGGCGTCATTTAAATTAGATTTAATTAAAAAAACAGTTAAGTCTTTTACCAGTAAGGTTATCGCGGAAAAAGAAAAAGAAAATAAAAAAATAATAGAAAACGTGAAAAATGAAACTTTTTGTGTTTCCGGGCAACCGGAGTTTGATGAGTATACAAAAAACACATATTTAGATAATGTTTTGCGCGGGGGATATCCTTATAGCGTGGAAGGGTCAAATAATATCTATTATATCTTTTCCCGTAAACACGGTGATTTGGAAAGAGATTATAACCGGTTCCATTTACTACCATCATATTTTTCTGAAGGCGAAGCCAACTATCGTGATATTAACCAAAATCGTAGGATGGATTTATTCTTTAATCCGTTTATTGGAAGAGGTAACATCGCTTACTTTATGAGCCTTTTAAGAATGGACGGATACAACCCTTTAGTTGTTAAAGGCGAAAAACTTTTATTTAACAAAACCGACGCTGAAGGTATTCTAGATGAGTTTAAAATAAAAGATTCTAAACTTTTAGATGTGATGCGGAAAGGGTTTCATTTGGGTGAGTTTTTTAAAATATTAGAGGAAGAACAAATTAAAGTTAAAGATAGAGGCGAGTTAGCTAAAGATTTAGTTGGAAAAGCGAAAAAAGAGCCCAATGCTTCTTTCGGTGAAGGATTTTGGATCGACCATTGGACCTATAATCTAGACTTAATCGACAGTTACTTATATATATACCCTGACAAATTAAAAGAATTGTTTTTAACTAAAGATATAACTTGTTGGGATGATCATCATCGGGTAAGGAAGAGAGATGGCAGGTACTGTGTTAAAGATGGTAAAGTGTTTCAGTCCTATAGCGTTGAATTCGTAGCTGATAAGAAAAAGCTTATAGATAATAGAATTAAAGCTAAAAACTTTTTATATACAAAAAGCGGCCGCGTATTTAAGGTAACGCTGGTTGAGAAGCTTATCATTTTAATTCTAAATAAATGCGGCAGTTTAGATCCTGCCGGCCTGGGTATAGAAATGGAAGCGGGTAAACCGGGATGGTGCGATTCTTTAAATGGGTTACCGGCTTTATTTGGGTCTTCAGTTTGTGAGGTGTTTGAACTTAAAAGAGCCTGTGTTATTTTAAAGGATGCTTTAGCTCAGCTTAAGAAGAAAAAGATAAACAGTATTGAATTAACTACGGAAGTAGCTTCTTTTTATATGAAAATAGAGAAGATGCTTAAAGAGTATTTAAGCAGTACGTCCGCGCGCAAAGATTATTTGTGGTGGGATAAAGCTAATTCTGTAAAAGAAGATTTTCGTAAGAAAACGTTTTATAGCGTTAGCGATGGTACAAAAAAAGTTAAAACAGAAAAGATATTGAACTTTTTAGAAGAGGTTATTAAAAAAATAAATATAGGCATAAAAAAAGCGAAAGATAAGAACAGCGGAATTTCTAATACTTATTTTAGGTACCAAGTAAAGAAATTTAAAGTAAAAAAGAAAATTATTCAGCCGACAGAATTTGAAAAGAAACCATTACCGTTATTTTTAGAAGGGCCGATGCACGCCTTAAGAGTGGATGGTGAAAGGGCCGCTTACCAAGCGTTAAAAAATACTGATCTTTTTGATAAGGAATTAAAAATGTACCGGCTAAACAGCTCGTTAGGTAAGGAGCCGTTAGAAATTGGTAGAAGCCGTATATTTGTGCCGGGATGGCTTGAAAACGAATCTATTTGGATGCATATGGAGTATAAATATCTTTTAGAAGTATTGAAAAACGGGCTTTATAAGGAGTTTTTTCAGGATTTTCGAAACTGTTGTGTGTGTTTCTTTGACCCGCAAAAATATGGAAGAAACATTTTAGAGAATTCTTCCTTTATCGTAAGCAGCGCTTACCCCGATAAAAGCCTTTGGGGGAAGGGGTTTGTTGCCCGTTTAAGCGGGGCGACCGCTGAATTTTTAAACATGTGGATTTTACTTGTTTTAGGAAAACAGCCGTTTACTACTGATGAGAGCAATAATTTGAGGTTAACATTCTCACCGATTTTAACAGCAGAGATGTTTACCCAGAAAGATCAAGTTATTAAGTTTAATGGTCAAGACGTTACGATTAATAAAGATTCATTCGCGTTTAAATTATTTTCTAAGACTTTGGTAGTCTATCATAACCCAAAAAGGAAGAACACTTTTGAAGATAACTGCCGAGTCAATGAGATTATCGTCGAATCAGAAGGAAAAAAACACAAGATTAATTCAGGCGTGATAGAAGCGCCGTTAAGTAATTCTATTCGGCAGGTAAAAGCGGATAGAATTGATGTTTACTTTGAATAATTACTCCGAATAAGAAAAAATACAGAGAAAAGAGTCATATCCAATTAGCCTTTGCAATAAAATCACTTTATGTTGATACCGGATTGCTTCCCGAAGAATATTACGATTTTAAAATAATTGAAAGAAAATTTCCTTTTCAAGCGGCCATTATATAAAGGGGTAAAGTTTTTGATAATATAGGCGGGGGGAGATATACTATAGCCAACCATTAGAAGAGGATGGATGATGGGTAAGAAAGAAGTCATAAAAAATGGCAAAGGTAAAAGAGGTAACGAAACAATAAGTGAGTAGAAGAATCAAAGCGGCATATGAGTATGGTAATGGAACATATGGATAAAAAAGTAGATGGTATTGCTCAGCAGTATGAAACGGTTATCGGGAAGCTCCAAGAACACGACGCTAAATTTGAAAGAATAGATCAGCGATTTGACTGGCTTGAAATGGCGATGTTATCTAATAGTAGAGGAATAAAAGCTAATAGCAGCGATATAAAAAGGATTGAACAAAAGTTGGACAAAGCGTTAGATCGTCACGAAAAAAGAATACAAAAAGTAGAAACTAAAGTAGAAATATAAAAAAATCCAAAGTTTTTTGAAATTTTCCTTGTTTTTCTTCAAAAAATAAAGAAGTAGTAACCGTATAGAGAAATTGTTGATTGTTTTTTTATATTCTCGCCGTTGTATCCGTTAATAACCACTTACCACCGCATAGGTGGTAAGTGGTTAATTCCTGAAGCTTGATAAATAGTCTATCATCGTGTAATATATATGTAGAGATGTGGAGAATTAAAACTATATTTTTATGGTTAGGTATTCTGATTATATCTGTTTTTATTCCTTTTGCCTATTCTCAAAACACTCCTCCTTCTTCACAAACAACCGGCGCTATAATCGGCCGCGACCAGAATTTAGAGAATAAAAAACGATTAGAAGAAAAAATTAAAGCGCTTCAAATAAACCAGGCGGAAATTATCTCTGAGGATATAACTTTAGAAGATTCCGGCCAGGAAGTATTTATCAAAAAAATAGTTGTCCAAGGGGTAACTTTGCTGACGGAAAGCGTGACGCGAAAAATAACAAATCAGTTTCAAGAAAGAAAGCTTTCTTTATCTGAAATTAAAAGAATAGGGGAATTAATAACGCGGGAGTATAGAAGGAGAGGTTATGTTACTTCATCAGCCTATATTCCGCCTCAAACTATAAAGAAAGGTGTATTAATTATTAAGGTTATTGAGGGAAAGTTAGGAGAGATAGAGATAAAAGGAAATAAGTATGTTCGAACGAAAAGCTTAATAAAAAAGATTGAATTGGAGCCTAAAGGATATTTTGATTACTCAGCATTACAAAGATCATTAATATATATAAATGAACATCCTGATAGAATCGCTCGCGCGGTATTAGTTCCGGGAAAAGAACCGCAGACAACGGATATTATTATAACGGTTGAAGATAGATTTCCTATTCATATAGGAGTTGAGTATGATAATTTAGGGTCCAAATATATAGATAAAGATAGAGCCGCTTTAATTATTGAACATAATAATCTTTTAGGGTTTGATGATCGGGTTAATTTTAAACTTCAGCAAACAGAAGCTGATTTTTATAAATTCAAGAATGTGGTTTATACCTTTCCTTTAAATAATACCGCGCAGGCCGGTATGTATTATTCTCATAGCAAGTTGAAATTATCTCAGGAGTTTGAAGATGTTGATGCTAGAGGTAAGGCAACCCTTGTGGGGTTATTTTTTAATAAAACTGTAGCTGTTCGCCAGAATTTTAATTTACGCTTAACCGGCGGGTTTGATTATAAGCATATTCAGAACTTTTTACTGGGGGCTCAGTCTTCTAAAGATGAGCTTCGAGTGTTTAAAGGCGGGTTTGATTTAGACTTAAATGATTCTGTAGGTAGGACAGTTATAGTTTCAGAGGTCGATGTTGGCGTGCCGCGTATGTTTGGCGCGTTAGCTTCTAAAGACGGCGCTTCTTCCCGCGCGGGGGCAGGGGGCAAATTTGTTAAGGGTGTATTTAACTTTTTTAGGATACAGCCGATGCCGTTTGATTCAACCTTACTTTTAAAAAATTCAGCTCAATATAGTAATTATACTTTAGTTGCTGCCGAGGAGTTTCAGTTAGGGGGTGCTGCCAGTGTGCGGGGGTATCCGCCGGGCGAATACAGTGGAGATAGGGGGGTATTTAGTTCGGCTGAATTATCTTTGCCTTCATATTTTGTCCCTAAAGATTTTAATATACCATTTACCAAAGATAATTTGTTTAAAGCGATGCGGTTTGTGGTGTTTTATGATTGGGCTACAACGCATTTAAATAAGCTGTTGGTTGGAGAAGAAAAGCATCAGACTCTAAAAGGATGTGGATTTGGCGCGCGTTTTAATTTTAAAGATCACGTTTTTGTAAGACTAGAGTTTGGTTATCCTTTGGGTAAAGAGCCGTCAGAAGGAAAACACCTATATCCCTGGATAAATGTAAGTTGGAAATTTTAACGTAGGGGCGTCGCTTGTCTGCGCCCGTATATTGATTTATATAAAAATATGTATAAAACGTTAATTCTTATCATTATAATAAGTATAGCGTTAGGACAAAACGTTTACGCTTTGCCTCAAGGCGAAAACGTTGTTTCAGGTAGCGCTTCTTTTGACCGGTCACAGCCAAAAATTTTGGATGTTAATGTTACTACCGATAAGTTAATCGCCAACTATCAAAGTTTTTCAATAGCTGCTGATGAGGTGGTATGTTTTCATCAGCCTTCTTCTAATTCGGTAGCGTTAAATAGAGTCGTCGGCGCTGACCCTTCCAACATATTCGGTGCATTAACCGCTAATGGTAAAATATTTCTTGTCAATCCTAACGGAGTATTATTTGGAAAAGGGTGCAGGGTTGATGCCGCCGGATTGGTCGCTTCAACATTGGATATATCTAATGATAACTTTTTAAATGAAAACTATGTTTTTTCAGGGCAAGGTGGTTTGGTAGTTAACCGGGGAAATATTTCTTGTCCCGGAGGGTATGTAGCGTTATTAGGCGAAACGGTTGAAAACTCCGGTGTGATTGAAGCTAGGTTAGGCAAGATTATGATTGCCTGCGGTCAGGCTATAACTTTAAGTTTAGATCCTCAGGGAATAATGTCGGTAGTTGTAGATGAGCAAACAGTACAAAATTTAGAAAATAAAGATGACGCGATTAAAAATACGGGAGAACTCATTTCTGCCGGTGGGAAGGTGATACTGACGGCTAAATCGTTAGACGGGATTTTTAAAAATGCTATTAATAATGAAGGGATTATTTGTGTGGATTCGTTAACTCAAAAAGATGGTGAAGTTATTTTAGAGGCAAATCAGAGGGTAAGGTTAAGCGGTGATATTGACGCTGGAGAAGGAACTGTTAATTTGGATTGTCAGGGCGCTGATTTTTTGGGGGATATTGATGCGTCTGAAGGCATTTTTAAGATGAATGATGGAGATACCGAACTTGCTGGAGGAACCTATAATGGAAATATGAGCTGGTTAGATAACGAACATATAACAGTAACAGGAGATATTACGGTTAATAATGGAAGTATTACGATAATTGCTGATGCCGATGGCGGTAAGAAACCTGGAGATTTTTCTCAAGATTCAGGGACAATAATTACGACAACAAGCGTGGCGTTAGGTGATATTGCTATAAGCGGCCGTGAAGTGACAACAGGAAATATAGTTTCAGCTAAAGAGGTAAGTATAAATGGGCAAAGGGAGGTAACGATTAATGATTCTATTATTGCCGCCGCCGCGGTGGCTATAACCTCTGATAATAAAGATGTTGTAGTAGGAAGAGTAGCTGGAACAGATATCACTGTAACAGCGGATTCCGGTAAAGTCATTGATGGCAACGCGGGATTAAATAATATTACAGCGGATAATTTAGTTATTTCGGCAAAGAAAGGAATTGGATCCGGTGATGCCTTGGAAACAACAGTTACCAATTTAGGAGCGGCAAATGATAACAGCGGTAATGTGGAAATAGATAATATAGGGAACTTAATCGTTGGAAATGTTACAAATCATGGAGATATTAGCCTTACAACCAGTTTAGACTTAACCGTGAGCGGGGAAGTTAATTCAGTAGTGGGGGGAGTAGATTTGACATCTTCTGACGGCGAGATAATCGCTTCGGGAGCCGGTCCTCATTTAAAAGCGGCAACGGATTCTTTTATTAGCGGCTCGACAACAGCCGGTTCTTCTGGTGACGCTTTTGATTTATTAGTTCCAGGCGCGGATGTTACCGTAACTTTGTCAGGGGTTTTAGACGCTGATAGAGGATTTTTTACTGGTAGTACTCTTTCAGATACCTTGACTGTAGAAAATACTTCCTCAGGCGTAATGTACTTTAACGGCGCTCAAATTTGGCCGGCATTGCCTCCGGCGCCAGCGCCTATTCCAGATCCGATACCAATTCCGGCCCCGGTATTACCGCCAGCACCGGATCCAGATCCAACGCCAGACCTGATTCCGTCACCAGTGTTACCGACAACCACTACAGCTAATCCTGACATAATTCCTTATCTTGCAAATATCATGGCCAAAAAAGTAGATAGAGGGTATTTAGAATTATCTGATAGTTTAGTGATTCTTTCAGCTAATCAGGCAACTCCTCATTTTTATGCCAGCCAGGCGCCGATTTTTATTGATTCATCGGCTTTAGACTATAATAGGGGGGGTAAATAATTTGATTTTCAGTATGAAATATGTTATACTTTGGTATGAAAGGAGGTGAGGTTATGCTTAGAACGACCAAAATTGCTATTAGTTTACCCAAAGATGATTTTACTCGTATTGAAGAAATTAGAAAAAAATTAGGTTTACAGCGCAGCGCGGTTATTGATATCGCCGTTAAGTTTTGGCTTAAAAGTATCGAAGACCAAGAATTGATTAAACAGTATGAGCAAGGATATAAGAAGAAGTCTGAGGATATAGCAGAATTAAAAGCAATGGAACAAGCTTCTGCTGAAGCGTTTGAAGAGGAGGGTTGGTGATGAGAAGAGGAGAAGTTTGGTGGGCGAAACAACCAGAACCTATTGGTAGGCGGCCAGTAGTTTTACTTTCTAGAGATGAAGCTTATAGAGTACGTAATGCCGTAACTGTGGTGCAGGTTACTACTACTATACGAGGTATTCCTGTAGAAGTATTACTGGGGGAGAAAGATGGGTTGCCTAAGAAATGCGTGGCAAATTTGGATACGCTTACTACTATTCGAAAAGCGGCTCTTTTAGAAAGAATTTGTGCGCTTCGAGTTGAAAAAATGGAACAGATTAATAAAGCATTAAAATTTGCGATAGGTTTAAAATAGCTGTTTTCCTGATTCCTAAACAGAAAAGAGGATAAAGAAAGAACTCTTTGGTTGGCATTTAACTATATGCGTATGAACTTGCATATAGTTAAACCGTATAATGGCGCTACTGCGAACTGTTTCGTCAAAATAAGAGGTTAGCGTAAGAACTGTTTATTGAGAATTTTTTCTTCCATTTCTATAACCGTTGGCCGGCCGTGAGGGCAGGTGAAAGGAGTGTCGCATTTAAGCAGTTGGTTACGCAGGTAATTTGCTTGTTGAGCGTCAAATTCGTATCCTGTCATAAGAGAGTTTCTACAGGCGCGCCGAGCTAGAGTTTCAGTATCAAACCTCCTAAGTTCTTCTCCCGCTAAGAGATTTCCTATGGCGATTTTAGGGTTAGGTATAAGGTTGGGGTGAGTGTGTAAAGCCAGGGTTTCGTTATCCCAGAGAGTTGTTGATAGACCTAGGTCTTCCAGCTTATCTTTTATTACTTCCCATACTAACATTTCTTGCGGAGAAGGTTTTATTAATATAGGAGCTAGAAGATGTTGGACTTCTACTTTACCGGCGGCAATTTGATTTATTAGTTGTTTGTAAGTAATGCGTTCCTGGGCGGCGTGCTGATCTATTATAAGAAGAGAATTTTTCGTTTGGAAAAGCAGATACTTTTTCATGAAGGCACCGATATAGGCGGCAGTGGATAGATTATTTTTTAAAGTGTTGGCGGGTTTAATAAAAATATTTTCTTCTTTTACTATATTGGTGGGGACAAAGACAGCATCTCCTAATACGTATTGTTTGGTTGTTTCCTCTAATGGTGTAGGCGCAGGTCTTGTGACCGAAGCAAATCCCGAGTATTCTCCAGGGGCGTCCTCCTGTAAAGAAAATTCTGTAACAGGAATTTCTTTTATTTGTTTAGCCGCGCTTCCTGACATAATCGTTTTCTCACAAAGAGCGCGAAGTAAAGAGGTAATACTATATTCATCTTTTATTTTTACTTCTTTTTTTGTAGGGTGGGCGTTTACGTCAACATCTTCTTTCGGCACAGTTAAATTAACTAAAAAGAAAGGATAAGTTTCCCGTGGCATAAGCCGGCGGTATGCCTGATTTATATTAAAATTTATAGCGCGGTTTGCTACGGGGCGATTGTTTACAAAGATAAATTGCATATCTTTTCTTGCTCGTTGAATATTTATGTCGCCAAGATAGAGTTTAGTAGTTATGTTTTTTTCAGGGATAGTTTGTTGGGAGGTTATCAGATGTTTTTCTTTTAGATTGAGTACTTTACAGATGCGCGAGGTTATATTGTTTGTAGCGCCTAAATCTAGAAGTGTTCTGTCGTTGTGGGTAAGGAGAAATCCGCGGTTATAATGTAGTATAGTGTAAGGAATAAATATGGTAAGGATTTGATTTAGTTCGGTAGAATTAGATTTAAGGAATTTTTTCCGCGCGGGGGTATTAAAAAATAATTCTCTTATTTCTATTTCTGTGCCAACCCCCATATTTATAGGCCGGATTTGTTCTTTTTTTCCGCCGCGCAAGTGAATTTGCCATCCCGTATCACTATTGGCGGTTTTACTACGTAAAGTAACGTCAGCTATAGCGGCAATACTGTAAAGGGCTTCACCGCGGAATCCTAAAGAATTAATGGAATATAGGTCAGCGACATTACTTATTTTACTAGTGGAATGTCTTAAGAAAATTTTCTCAATGTCATCATGAGCAATTCCAGTTCCTGTATCTTTGATGTGGATAAGATTTTTACCGACGCCTTTTATATGCAGTTCTATGCTGTTTGATCCGGCGTCCAGTGAGTTTTCTATGAGTTCTTTTACCACAGACGCCGGTCGTTCAATCACTTCGCCGGCGGCGATTTTACTGATTACGTCATCGGGTAGTATGTGTACGTTTGACATAAATTTTTAATAGGGTCCAGGGTCAAGGGTCAGGGGTCAAGGAAAAAGAATAAATTCCCCTGGATTATTATATGTTTTTAATTATTTTTTTCCATTCACCAATTTTATTCAACGCCTCTATCGGCGTAATTGAATTTATATCCAAAAGATCAATTTCTGATTTAATTTTTTCCGTAATGGGATCAGTAGTCGTCCGCGAAAACAGCGATAGCTGTTTTTCTTCTTTGCCAGGTGCTTTTTCCCGCAGGTGACCTTGGATTTCTAAGTTGCTTAATATTTTTTTCGCCCGCGCGATAACTACTTTAGGGATACCGGCTAGTTTTGCTACATATATGCCGTAACTATCATCTGTTCCTCCGGGAATGATTTTATGTAAAAAAACAATTTCGTCTTTCCATTCTTTCACGGCTACGTTATAGTTTTTTATTCCCTCAAATTCTGTAGCTAAAACAACGAGTTCATGAAAATGTGTGGCAAAGAGTGTGCGTACTTTATGTTTATGCAGATGTTCAGTTATCGCCCAGGCAAGGCTTAACCCGTCGTAAGTACTTGTTCCGCGACCGATTTCATCAAGGATAATAAGACTGCGAGGTGAGAGGTTGTTAAGAATTTGAGCTGTTTCACTCATCTCAACCATAAACGTACTTTGCCCTTTACTTATCATATCGTGGGCGCCTATTCGGGTAAATATTTTGTCCACTATGCCGATTTGGGCGCTTTGGGCGGGAATAAATGAACCCATTTGGGCTAAAATTACCAAAACCGCAGTTTGGCGTATGTAAGTAGATTTACCGGCCATGTTGGGTCCGGTTATTATAAGCATATGGTTTTTTTCGCGATCAAGCAAGGTATTGTTAGGAATAAAAGGGTCAGGCGATATTTCCTCCACAGTAGGGTGGCGGCCTTCTTTTATAATAATTTCATACTTTTCAGTTATTTGGGGTTTTATGTATCCGTTTTTTTGTGCCAGTACGCTTAATGAGTATATCGCGTCAATTGTCGCGATGTTCGTGCTAAATTCGTGTAGAGTTTTAGAGTTATTTAATATCGTAGTAAGGATTTCTTCTAGGAGTTGGGATTCTATTTTTAAAACTTTTTCTTGCGCCGTAAGCATTTTTTCTTCAAACTCTTTTAATTGCGGGGTTATAAAGCGTTCGGCGTTGGCAAGAGTTTGTTTTCTTATGTAATCAGTTGGGGCGAGGTGCATGTTTGCTTTGCTTATTTCGATGTAGTAGCCGAACACTCTGTTATATCCTATTTTTAATGAATTTATTTTTGTGCGTTTGATTTCTTCTGTTTGCATATTTTTAAGCCAGTCGCGGTGATTGTTTTGGATTTGGCGTAAAGAATCAAGTTCGGAATTAAATCCGGGCCGTATGGTTTTTCCTTCTGGCTTTGAAAGAGGAACCTCAGGATTTATCGCGGTTTCTAAAAGACCGCGTAATTGAGGGATATCTTTTATGGAAAACAAGGCGTTTTGTGTTTTTAGTGAAGAGATAGTCTTTTGTAGGAGAGGAATGCGGATAAGGGCGTTACGTAAAGCAAGAAAATCTTTAGCGTGAGTATATCCGCAGCTGAGTCGGGAAATATTTTTTTCTATGTCAGGCATGTTGCGCAGAAGATTTTTTAGCTCTTCCGCGGTAGAGGTGTTATCTTTAAGTAAAGTTATCGCTTCTTGGCGCTGTATGATTTTAGGGTGTGATTTTAAAGGATGGTACATCCAGTGATGAATTTTTCGTTTTCCCAAAGAAGTTATTGTGTAATCAATAGTTTTTATAAGTTCATCTAAATTTAGACCGCCGACAGCTGCTGGCGATAAAAATACGTAATCATCGTCGGTATAAAGAGATATTTTATCTATATGGCGCATCGGTTTCCGATTCATTTGTTTTAAATATTCCAGTAACGCGCCGGCGCTGGATATAGCGTAAGGCATATCGTCTATGGCAAATCCTTTTAATGAGTGGGTAGAGAAATGTTGGCAGAGTGACTTTTGTGACATTTCAGAGTTAAAACACCAGTCATCGTAAGGGCTCAGAGTGATATTTTTAGGTTTTAAGATAGGGTTCGCGAATATTTGTTTGATGGTATTTTCTTCGTTTTGCGGATATACGCATTCATAAATGGAAAGGCGGGCGATTAAATCAAAAGCTTTGTTTATATCGCTATACTGATTTGTATGGATAGTCCCGCTTGATGAGTCGGTAAAGGATATGCCTACGCCTTTTTTATTAGGCGCTAGGCTAAGAATGTATCGGCAGGTATGGGTGTTTTCATCAATGAAAGTGCCGGAAGTAATAACGCGGACAACATCACGTTTTACGATGCCTTTAGCGGTAGAGGGGTCTTCGGTTTGTTCACAAATAGCCACTTTAAGTCCGGCCTTAATAAGGCGGCTGATATAGTTATCCGCGGCGTGGTGAGGAATTCCGCACATGGGCACTTTTCCCGATTTTCCCGAACCTCGAGATGTAAGTACTAAATCTAGGATGCGCGAGGCATTTTTCGCGTCATCGTAAAACATTTCATAAAAATCGCCAAGACGAAAAAAAAGTACACAGTTTTGGTGTTTTGTTTTTATCTGATGATATTGTTTAAGCATAGGGGTTTCTGTGTCCATAGACTATATTTATATCATAAAAATTCTTTTAAGGAAATATATAAATTCGCAAAAAAATTATCGGAATAAAGTAGCAATATTTATTGACGAAGATGATACGGCAATGTAATATTGTATAATAGTTGTAATCAGGATAAAGCCGATAGATCTATGATAGTAACGCCCATGATTTAACTGTTGGATATGAGTTCAGGGACAATCTTTCTTTAGGCGGCGAAATCGCTTATCTTTATGGTAATACTGGCGGGGCAGCGACTTTAGATGTTTATCATTGGCGGTATTGCGCGGGAGTTAAGTATCATTTTTGAAAGACAGAAGACAGAAGACTGAAGAAAGTGAAATAAATTTATTTTACATGAAAAAGAAAGTAATATTAGGAATTTTTATTTTAGGAATTATTTGTTCTGCCGGCGCTTTAGCTATCCAACTGCCTAAATGGTTTCCCTTTCAGGGGCAGAATGCTTTAGATGAGTGGGATGAGAAAGTTTTTAAGGGCAGAGTTATATATTCGGTAGAAGTAAAGAATACCGATAGTTATCTTTCGGCGTATAGCGATAGCACTGCTTCGGGTATTTTTTATAGAATGGTGTTTAATCCAAAAATAAAACCTATGGTAAGTTGGAAATGGAAAGTGTTACGGTTTCCTGATAA
>JAHISK010000104.1 GCA_018818105.1 Candidatus Omnitrophota bacterium
ATTATCGATGAATATGGCAAGGTCGAGCCAATAATAGCAGATTTTAATACTGTAGTTCAGCTCGAGGCTTCGAGAAAAGGAAAAGATAAGGATGGAAGGAATTATACGATCTCCGTTATCGTTCAAGATCAGGCTGGTAATAAGTATTCCGCTTTTACAGTGGTTATCTGCCCTCACGATCGCAAAAGAACTAAAATAGCAGGAGAAAAGGGAACTCATTTTTAATTGATTTTTTATAGGAAATGAAATCAAATAGATGTTACATGGCACGATCAATTCGTTATATAATACCTAATTTTCATCATCACGCAATTCAGTGGGGAAATAATCGACAGAATATATTTATAGAAGAGAGATTTAGTATATATATGAAGGTAAGAGGGCGAGGACGACCGGGAAAAGTAAAAAAATAGGTGTGACCCCTTTTTTCCGATGTAGGATAAAGGAATTATTGATCGGTGGGAAGATGATGGAAATCTCTAAAGTAGCTGCGAATATGTTGAAAAAGAAGGAATGAGTCATATTGAAAAAAAGTGATTTGTTTGATAAATCAAATGTAAGAAAAAGGGGGCAAGTCTGTAATCTTGACAGTGCTCTCAATCCTATTGTAATAGCTTCATGTCTCGTCCATTGCGAATAGAATATAAAGGCGCAATATATCACGTTATGAATAGAGGTCGTCGTGGAGAGGATGTTTTTTATGATGATGGTGACCGGTATCTATTGAGACAGTTAGTCGGTCTTATCGTATTGCCAATGATGACAAAAAATACAATAAAATTCTAAAGAATCAAGAAATGTTGTAATTACAGACTTGACCCCTTTTTTAAATATGACAAAATATCTAATTCTTATCATAATATCCTTAAGTTTTATCATTTACGGAAACTCTTTAAATAACGCTTTTGTTTCTGACGATATTCCTGATATTTTAAATAATCCCGAGATATCTAATATTTCTCGATTAGTAGATTTGAATTATTTTAGTTTATCAGGGGTAACATTTACTTTGAATTATTTAATTGCCGGATACAATCCATGGATTTATCATCTTACAAATATTATTATTCATATATTAACTTCTATTGCTGTTTTTTTCTTTCTGCGGATATTTTTCAAGTATTGGCCTTCTTTTTGGGGAACTTTACTTTTTGTTGTTCATCCTATCCACACTGAAAATATTACCTGGATTAGCGGTAGAGGACATGCTTTCTTTGGCCTATTTGTGTTAATTTCCTTTATTTGTTATGTGAAAGCGACGAGTTCTTACCGTTTTAAATGGGGATTTTTTATTAGCGCTATCGCGATGTATATTTTTTCGTTATATTCCGGTCCGTTTGCTTTATTGTATCCGGCAATGATTATATTGTACGATGTTACTTTTAGGAAATGGAAAAAACATTGGAAACAATGGATTGTATTTTTGGGGTTAGCGTGTTTTCGACTTTTATTTATGATTGGGACAGTAAGTGGTCGTGTTGTTTCGATAAGTACAGATGTTGGTTCAGTAAGAGAAGTTAACTGGTTTTTCAAGATCGCCTATTCCTTTTTTTCCCATCTATGGCTGCTTTTATGGCCGGAGAAGTTAACTCTATATCATGATGATTTAAGTATTTCAATGACGGCTATTGTATTAGAGGTTTTAGCTTTGGGATTTGTAATATTATTGCTGCCGTTTATTTTTCGCAGGGCTAAGGTTATTTTTTTCGCGATATGTATTTTTATTTTATTTTTAGCGCCTACATATAGCCCAGTTACTATTACATGGTTAGTCGCCGAACGTTATTTATATTTTCCCTCGATAGCGTTAAGTTTAGTTTTGGCTTTTTTAATTGAGAAGTTTTCTAGAAAACGTCCCTTTAAAATAGCGGGTATTGTTTTATTGGTAAGCATTTTAATTGCCTGTTCTACGCACACGATAATACGGAATTTTGATTGGAAAACCCGCGCTAGCCTCTGGCGGGCAACAGCGAAAGTTTCGCCCAATAGCGCTAAGGCGCATAATAATATGGGAGATATTCATAGCGGGGAAGGAAACCTTAAAGAGGCAGTAAAATCGTTTAAACGGGCAATAGAACTAAAGCCTAATTACGCCCACGCTTATCATAATCTAGCGCATACATACCAGCAGATGGGTTATCTTGAAGAAGCGATAAAAAATTATAAAGAAGCTATAAATATAAATGAAAACCTCTATCAGTCGTATAGAAATTTGGGTGTAATTTATCTTGAAAGAAATGAATTGGCGTTAGCTAAAGAATATTTTCGTAAAGTCTTAGAAATTAATCCAGGAGAGAAGTCGGTTAGGCGAGTATTGGAGATGATTGAGAAGAGAAAGTGAAGAAAGATAAGAATCAAACTTTAATATACAATAAACAAAAGCCAAATTACAAACAAATTACAATATACAATAAACAAATGGAGAAAATAGATAAAGAAATATGTGGCTCATTCTTATTTATTCTATAACTTATCTCAGTCATTATATTATAGATATTATTTCAACTTAAATAAGAATGAGCCAAATATGTTGATAAATCTGGATTATTTCCGTTTTTCGGTTGTGTATTGTATATTCGGTATTGTCTATTGTTTGTAATTTGTTTATTGTATATTGTTTATTTTTGACAATACCATTGAGAAAGGAAGGAGGTAGTTATGCAAGGTATAGTGTGTAAAGTTTGTGGATATATATCTTTAAAGCCAGAGGCGCCGGAGAAGTGTCCCGTATGCGGAGCGCCGAAAACGTCTTTTGAAAAAAAAGGTGACGCTATAAAGACTCTTCAAGATGTTAATAATCTAACGGAACTTGAGAAAAAGCATATTCCCGTTATTACAGTAGTAAGAAAATGCGGTTTTATACCCGAGGGGTGTCATGATGTTCACTCTAATATTGGGCAAATTCAGCATCCTATGTTAGCCGAGCATTATATTATGGATATAGATTTCTATATTGATAATGCGTTTGCCGCGAGAGTAAAGTTAACGCCTGATAAACTAAATCCGGCGGCAGCGCTTCATCTTAAACCAGGGGGAGGAAAATTAGCTGTTATCGCTCATTGTAATTTACACGGCGCGTGGATTAATAATGTAAACTTGTAATAGCGGATAGCGCGTAGCGTTTAGCGGATAGTTTAGAATTTGTTTTCCTATACGCTATAACTGAAGTAGTTCTTGGGGGTTCTTTATTAAATAGTCGGGATGATATTCTGCTAAAACTTTAGCGGAATTGTATCCCCAGGTAACCGCTGCTACTTTTATCTTTGCTTTTTTTGCCGCGATGATATCTCTTTTTTCGTCTCCAACATAAATCACATTGTTTCGGTTCAATTTATGAGATTTGATGATTTTTTTGAGTTGGATGTTTTTGCTCCATAGTTTTGATGTTGTTGTAACAAAATCAAAGAAGTCTAGATTATGATTTCTCAAGAATGTCGCGACGTTTTCTGATGAGTTGGAACTTAAAATTCCTAGAATGTGCCCTTTCTTTTTTAACTGAGGAAGAACTTCTTTTAATCCCGGTATTAATTCAACCGTCGCGATCTCTTTATGTAATTCTCTTTTTAGGTGGCGTAAGATTACGGGTATTTTTAAGATAGGAACGTTTAGGTGCTTTATTATATCTATTGGTTTTTTCTTTTGAAGGCTGGTTATTTCGTTACGTTGAATTTTTTTAAAATCAAACTCATCAGCTAGACGGTTGCCTATTTTTAAAAGGTGGCTAAATGTATCTGCTATAGTACCGTCAAAATCGAATATGATAATTTTATTTGGCATGATAATAAAGTATATATGTGTTTGCAGAGCAAAAGAATCAAAAACGAATTTTTTCGGGAACGTCCTCCTTCGCTAAAGCTTCGGTGGACAAGTAAAAATCCTTGTTTTTAAGGGATCAGAGCCTCCCGAACAAAATTGTTTTTGATTCTTCCTCACAGTTATAAACTGGACTTATTGCTAGTACAAATAAGGTATTAATATTTCAATATACACGAGCGGGGCAGCATTTTCAAGTAAAAAATCGAAACCTTTTAGCATTTAGATAGGATTGTTAACGTTTCCATATGCGGGGTTTGAGGAAAGAAATCGTAAGCATAGAAATCTTTTAGTTTATATAGGGATAATAATATTTTAAGGTCTCGTGTAAGGGTTGACGGATTACATGAAACGTAGGCTATTCGCGACGGAGGATTTTTAATGATACTATGGCATATTTTTTTATCCAGCCCTTTTCGTGGAGGGTCGAGAATTAGAATATCGATTTGGTTTTTCAGGATAGAGGGTATTATTTTTTGGCAGTCTCCTTTTTTAATGATAAAGTTATTTATTTTATTGATTTCTAGGTTCTTTTTTAAGAAACTTATATTTTCTTGTTCTGATTCTACACCGATGACTTGATGTGCTGCCGAAGCTAAAAGAATGCCGAAAGTTCCTACTCCGCAATATAGATCGGCTATTGTTTTGTTGTTTGTTGAAAGGAAAGATTTTTTTATGTCGTTAGCCATTGTTTTTAGCAGCGGTATGTTTATTTGAAAAAAAGATTCGCTGCCTATTAAAAATGAGGTTTCATCAATGGATTCTTTGATGAAATCGTTGCCTTTAATGATATGCTTAGTTTTTGGATTTTTAGTTATATAGACAATGCCGCAAATAGGGAGTTTTTTTAGAACATCAAATTTATCCGCTAGATTTTTTATTTCTTTTATAGCATTTCCGTAAATAACTAAGAGTATTTCTTTTTTGTTCCAGGATTCTTTTACGGTTACTTTATTTATGAAATTCAGTTTATTGGCTGTAATCGTTTTTATGAATAAACTCAAAGTATTGTTAATTTGAGGTGAGACAAGAAAACATTCTTCTATTTTTATGAATTGGTTTATAGTTTTTGGCAGGGTATAAGCAAGGCAGGCTCGGGACCCGTCCCAAATTATAGAGAGTGTTATTTTGTTGCGGTAATTAAAAGTTTGAGGAGATTCTCTGAATTTAATTTGTGTTAAATTTATTTTTAAACTGTGAGACATTATTTCTTTTAATTGGTCCTGTTTAAACTTGATTTGAGTGGGGTAATCTATGTATTGGTAGGTCGAGCAGACTTGGTAGTGTGAACAATGTGGTTGGATTCTGCTACGGGATGGTTTTATAATTTTAGAGGTTTTTGCTTCAATATAGTTTGTTTTTTCTTTTAAAGGTATGATTTCTACTTCTTCACCGGGCACCCCTTCGTCAGTAAGAATTATTTTCCCGTTATGCCTGGATAAGCTTTTTCCTGGATATATTATTTTCTCGATGATTACGCGCATGGGAGGTATTATAGCATAAAATATACTGAATTTGCATAGTTGAATTATGTAGGGGCGTCGCTTGCCTACGCCCGTTTATTGATAACAATAATATCAATTCAACGCCAATATTTCATTGATTATTAATTATTTGACCAATTATTGATAATTCTATACGGGCGTAGGCAAGTGGCGCCCCTACGACTAATATATATCAATTATACTTGATACGATTGATTTTGTTGCGCTTTATGATAAAATAACCAATCAATGAAAATTAATAATATACTTAAAAAATATGAAAAAGGGGTTTCCTTTGAGTTTTTTCCGCCTAAGACTGATAAAGGCAAAAAGGCGCTTAAGAAGACAGCCGATGTATTAAAAACGTATAATCCTTTATACGTTTCGATGACTTACGGCGCCGGCGGCGCTACTCAGGAAAAGACAAAAGAAGCGGTTAATATGTTTAGGGAGAACAAGGATTTAGTTGTCATGCCTCATCTAACCTGTATTGGCGTCAAAAGTAGCGTGTTAGAAAATCTTTTAAATGAATATAAAGAAAGCGGTATCAAAAATATTATGGCGCTGCGGGGTGATCCTCCGCAAGATAATCTTACCTTCGATTTTTCTGATCAGGAGTTTAGTTATGGCAAAGATTTAGTCCGGTATATAAAACGGCACTATAGCGATTTTTGCGTGGGTATCGCGGTTTATCCTGAGGGACATATTGAAACCGCATCTTTAGAGCAAGATACCGATTATACAAAACAGAAAGTTGATGCCGGTGCCGACTTTGCCGTGACTCAGATGTTTTTTGATAACGACTATTATTACGCGTTATTAGATAGAATGAAAAAATCTGATATTAACATACCTATTTTACCGGGGATTTTACCTTTAACTGATGTGTCGAAAGTGAAACAATTCGCCGCTATTTGTAGAACAACAGTTCCGCCTCATATAGAAGAAGAAATGAACCGGTATAAAAATAATCCCGATGATATGGCTAAAGTTGGTATTGACTTTACGATAAAACAGTGTAGAGATCTTATAAAAAATGGGGCAAAACAGCTGCATTTTTTTACGCTGAATAAACCCAGTATTATGACGGCGATATTGGAGGCGATTAGATAGTTATAAGTTTTTTGAAATCAAAATAGTGTATTCTACGTATTCTAAACCTAAAACTTATAACTTAAGACTTATAACTATATTTAAAGGGGAGGTAATATGCATATACCAAATCATATGTTAGAAGGTAGTATTTGTTCTGTGACAGCAATTATTAGTGCTGTTGGAGTTATTGTTGCCGCTTTTTTTGCTTTTCGCTCAAAAAATAAACCTATTGCTTCACAGTTTGGGGCGGTAACCGCTTTTATTTTCGCGGGGCAAATGATGAATTTTTCTATTCAAAATGGAACGTCAGGACATTTGTTGGGGGCAGTATTGGCAGTTACTTTATTGGGTCTTCCTTTTGGTATTTTATCCATGGCGGTTGTAGTAACTAGTCAGTGTTTGATTTTTTCAGATGGAGGAACCGCTGTATTAGGGGCTAATATTTTGAATATGTCTTTAATAGGATCTGCTGCCGCGGGCATGTTTCATTGTATATTTTCAAAGAAGTTAAAAAAGGGGTCAATAAAATACGCTATTAGTTTAGGCATGGTTTCATGGATGTCTATTATGATGGCGGCGTTAGCTTGTAGTATTGAGTTATCATTGGCAGGGACAATTTCTTTTTTAAAGGTGGTCGGCGCGATGTTAAATACGCACGCTATTATCGGTATAGGCGAAGCAGGCATTACTGTGGCAGCTTATTATTTATTCGCTTCGAATATAATGACTGTTTCCAGAAAAAAATCTGTAGTAGTTCCTTTGTTTTCGGCGGGGATAATCGCGGTGTTATTAAGTCCTTTTGCCAGCGGTTTTCCTGATGGTTTAGAATGGGTAGCGGCAAAATATAACTTTCTTCATGAATCAGCTCCGACGTTTGTTACGCCTTTTTCAGATTATGCTATTTCTTTTATTAGTAACGAAGTTGTTTCAACATCGTTAGCGGGGTTATCGGGTGTAGTTTTTACGTTTTTTATGGCTTGGGGAGTGTTTGCGTTGGTAGACTCGTTTAAATGTAAGAGGGTAAAACAGTATTGTTGATGGGATTTCAATAATAAAATTATTATATTAATTATATTGCCACGTGATCTCGCTGACGCTCGAAACGTGGCTTCCCGATACTTCGTATCGGGATCCCGAAACGCCTTGATATGATATTAAGGAAGTCGGGAAATTCCCACGTGCTCGCTTGCGCGCCACGTGGTCATTAGGAGGCAAATTATGGCATCGTACAAAGATTTAGGGTTTGTTAATACTAAAGAAATGTTTAAAAAGGCAGTAACAGGCAAATACGCTGTTGGCGCGTATAATTTTAATAATATGGAACAGCTGCAGGCAATTATTGTCGCTTGTGTAGAGACGCAGTCGCCGGTAATATTGCAGGTTTCAAAAGGAGCTCGTAGTTACGCAAACCAGACGCTTCTGCAGTATTTAGGTCAGGGCGCGGTAGAAATGATGAAAGAGTTAGCTAAAGAAAAAGGGTTAAAAGAAATTCCTATCTCTCTGCATCTTGACCATGGCGATACTTTCGAGCTTTGTAAGTCATGCGTGGATTCAGGGTTTTCTTCTGTTATGATTGATGGATCCCATCACTCCTATGAAGACAACATTACCCTTACCAAAAAGGTAGTTGAATACGCTCATCCTTTTGATGTAACAGTTGAGGGAGAATTAGGCGTTTTAGCCGGTATAGAGGAACATGTTGTTGCTGAAAAATCTACCTATACAAAACCGGAAGAAGTAATTGATTTTGTTCAAAGGACAGGTGTTGATTCGTTAGCTATTTCTATTGGGACGTCTCACGGAGCCAACAAATTTAAGCCCCAGCAATGCGCAAAAAATGCTGATGGTGTGTATATTCCGCCGGAGTTAAGGTTTGATATATTAGCCGAAATAGAGAAGCAGATTCCCGGATTTCCTATTGTTCTTCATGGTTCTTCATCGGTTCCGGTTGAAGCAGTAAAACTTATTAACAGTAATGGAGGAACGCTTAGCGACACCGTAGGGATTCCTGAAGAACAGATAAGAAAAGCTACTCAGTCAGCAGTTTGTAAAGTTAATATTGATTCCGACGGGCGTCTATGGATGACCGCTGCGATAAGAAAGCATTTTGCGGATAAACCGGCAGATTTTGACCCTCGACAATACTTAGGTCCCGCTCGGCAAGCCTTAATCGCGATGTATAAACATAAAAACGAACACGTATTAGGGGCAGCAGGCAAAGTGTAAATGAAGAATAGTTATAAGTTATAGGTTTTAAGTTGTAAGTTTCTAGAAACAAAATATTAATTCTCTGTATTCTAAACTTAGAACATAGAACTTAAGACTTATAACTATTTATAGATTTTAAGTTATGAGTTCGTAGTAGGAAAGATAAAAATCCCTCGTTTTTTAATAAAACGGGGGATTTTTTTGTTTAGTTAACCCTTCCATTGCTAATAGGTTTTGATATAATTAATAAGGAGGTTTTTTTCTATGGGAAGAGTATCTTTAGAATTAGTTCCGCGGCAGAGAGATAGATTTATTGAAGAATTAAAAATTATTAGGAGCAATTTTCCTTCAGTCGACACAATAAATATTCCTGATATTGCCAGATACGAAATAGACAGTTTAGAAGCAGCTCATTTTGCCAAGAAAATTCTCAAGTTTGCCATTCCTCATCTTAGAGCTGTTTCGGTTGATAAGCGTAAAAGATTACCCTTTAAAGATATTATAATTGGTAATGATATTGGAGAAGTTCTTCTTGTTTTAGGAGATACTTCTGGGCTTGAGGATAAAGGGTTTTTGCCTTGCGATATTATTGAGTTTATAAAGAAATTTAGAAAAGAATTACCTAAAGTTAAAGTTTACGCTGCCCTTGATCAATATCGCGGATCAGTTGCGAAAGAGTGTGATTATGTTCGACGAAAAATTGATGCCGGCGCCCAGGGTTTTTTTACTCAGCCGTTTTTTGATTTTGAATTAGCCCAAGCTTATTCAAAAAAACTTAAGGGTGTTGATGTTTTCTGGGGGGTGGCGCCTGTACTTACAGATAAATCAAAACATTATTGGCAGGAGCATAATAAAGTAACGTTTCCTCCGGATTTTTCCTTATCATTGGAATGGAATAAGGAATTCGCTAAAAAGATGTTATCATTTACAAACAGCACTGATTATTCCCATATTTATTTTATGCCGATAAAAGCCGATTTTGTCCAGTATTTGACGGAAATTATATAAAACAGGTCGCAGGTAATAAGTTACAGGTTGCAAGTTGCAGGTAACAGGTTTCCGGTAATATGTTTTTGGAGAGAATGGGGTAGGTTTTAATAATTAAAATATTAAAATGCGGGATTGTGAGTTGATATCAATACAGGATAGAATGAGGAAATCAGGAATTGAGAATGTTGAAGCTGTTCCCTGGGGTACACATATTAGTCTTTTTTATCAGATAAAAGAGGATTTAGTTGATGTTTTAGTGACTTATTTTAAAGCCGGTTTAGAGAATAATGAGGTTTGTATGTGGGTTGTTTGTGAGTCGGTTAGCGCCGATGAGGTTAGAAGAGCAATGAGGGAAAGTATGCCGGATTTTGATGGTATGAAGAAAGAGGGCAAATGGAAATTATTGTACATTCAGACTGGTATCTTAACGATGGTTTCTTCAATATTCAAACAGTGCTTAACTCGTGGTTTGATAAACTTAATCAGGTTCTAGCTAAAGGATATGATGGTCTGAGGGTAACCGGTGATTGCGCGTATTGGTTAAAAAAAAGAGAGTGGAAGGATTTCACTGAGTATGAGAAGGCTGTAAATGATAATATCAGTGAATATAAAATGATTGCCATTTGTTCTTATCCTCTAGATAAATGTCAGGTTTCAGAAGTTATTGATGTGGTAGGTAGTCATCAAGGTGTTCTCCTTAAACGAGAAGGTAAGTGGGAGTGTATAGAAAGTGCGGACCGAAAAAAAATAAAAGCAGCCCGTAAAGAATCCGAAGAAAAATTTAGAGCTATTTTTGATAATGCTATTGACGGGATACTTGTGACGGATATAGAAAATAAAAAATTCTTAACAGGGAATAGCATGATTTGCCAAATGTTAGGTTATAGTAGGGAAGAGATTAAAAATATAGGAGTTAGGGATATCCATTCTCAGGAAGATTTACCATGGATTATAGAACAGTTTGAAAAGCAGTCAAAGGAAAAGGTTACCTTAGCTAAAGATATACCGGTGAAGAGAAAAGACGGCAGTGTTTTTTATGCTGACATTAATGCTTCTCTTATCGATATGCAGGGGAAGAAGTGTCTGATAGGTATTTTTAGAGATATCACCGAGCTCAAGAAGGCAGAGGAGAAACTTAGGCGGCATAAGCAGTTATTGGAGTCATCTCAGGAAACGATTAAGGAGTTTGCCCAAAGGATATTGGAAGTTAGAGAGGATGAAAAGAAAAAATTGGGTTCTTTCTTATTAAATGTGATGTTTTTTCTATAACCCTATGTAACACAGTAGGTAAAGTCAAAATTACTTTTAC
>JAHISK010000105.1 GCA_018818105.1 Candidatus Omnitrophota bacterium
CCTGTTACCTTTGAAATACCATATGGAGATCTTGGATAAAAAGGAGTATCCTCATTTTGAGGCGAATTTTTTACTTTACCAAACATTTCACTTGAACCGGCAAAATAAAATTTACACCGCGGGTACCTTAACTTAATTGCTGATAATATAAAATTAGTCCCATTAATATTGGTATTACTTGTCGAAAATTCATCTTCAAACGAGTAAGTTACAAAACTTTGAGCCGCTAAATGATAACATTCATCTGGATTAACTGAATCTACGACGTTAAGTATACTAGCATAACTTTCCAAAGAAGCCGAATGCAGCATCACTTTATCTAAAATATGCCCTATGCGACAAAAACGCCGCTGAGGATCCTCAAATGCTACTCGCCTAACAATACCATGAACTTGATACCCTTTTTCTAAAAGAAACTCCGCTAAGTATGATCCATCCTGTCCGGTAATTCCTGTAATTAAAGCTTTCTTCATTATTATCCCCCTCCTGTGTTAAATTATCTTTATTATCCAGCTAAATCTTCAAATATCTTTACAATTTTCTTTGCTGAATCACCCCACGAAAAATTTTGACACCTTAAAAACCCTCTATAGATAAGAGATTCCTTTAGTTGGTTATTGCTCAAAACATTAAAAATCGCTCCGGCTAAACAGTTTGGATTTAAAGTATCCACCAATAATGCCGAGTTATCTAATATTTCTCTAAATATCGGTATATCCGAAGCAACCACAGGAGTACCACTTGCCATAGCCTCTAAAGGCGTCAAACCAAATCCTTCATATAAAGAAGGAATAACAAATACATCAGCTGCTGAATACAACATTGCAATCTCTTTTTCCTCAACATATCCCAAGATCTTAACTTCATCATCCTTAAAAGCAAGTTTCTTATACGCCTCAAATATTTGTGACGTCTGCCATCCTTTCGCTCCCACAATAACAAGCTGATGTGAAACATTATGGGTCGTCTTCAAAAGCTTAAATGCCTCTAACAATCCTACAATATTTTTCCGCGGCTCAATAGTACCTGTAAATAAAATAAAATGTTCAGCCACATTAAACTTACGTGAAATATATTTTAAAGCAACAGCCTTATCCGTTATTTTAAATTTATTGATATCAACACCGCAATAAACAACCTCTATCTTTTTCTTAACTTCTTCACTTTTAAAAATGTCAGTCAAATCATTTGCCGTTGTATCGGAAATAGGTATTATCTTATCAGCTCTAAATATTGACCTTTTAAAGTAAAACTTATTTACAAAATAATTTAAAAATTCCATCGTCTTTGGATATAAATATAAAACCATATCTAAATTCGTGACAATAGTTTTAATCGACTTAGGTAAATTAAGCGGAATTATCCCTTGTGTCCCCCAAAATACATCAAGGTTATCCTTAAGTAGCTGCCGTTTAGCGTGAACCATCATCCATGAAGTACTAAATCTATTTATTAAATTATTTGACGAAATAAAAGGGAAACGCAAATTTGGATACGACAATTCAATTTTATCATTTAAATTACTATAGAGAAAATACTCATTCTTACTATCTATCTCAAGGAGATATTTTATCATATAGTAGGCATAATAACCGATCCCTGCTTTATTTTGTCTTACTAAAGGATAAGCATCTATACCTATTCTCATTGTTTTATTGTTAAATACTCACGATTAATGGCATCAGCATAATTCTTCCATGTATACTTAGCTGTTGCCACTCGATAAGCATTCTCTCCCATCTCTCTTGCTAACCTCTTATCCGAAAGGATTCTTTCTAAAGCATTACTTAAACTATCGACATCTCTGCTCTCAACGATAATTCCGGCACTATTTTTTTCTACCTCCGCGGCTACACCCACAACTTCAGTAACAATAACTGCCTTTTGACATGCCATTGCCTCTAAGGCAACCATACCAAAACCTTCCTGTGCCGAAGATATAGAAGGTAAAACAAAAACGTCACAAGAATTGTAGTATTCTACTATTTGCGTATCGGTCAAACATCCCAGAAAATCAACCGCTATTTCTATTCCATTATGTCTTGCTAAATCTTTATAGTAATCTAATAACTCGCCTGCGCCTCCAACATATAACTTAACAGGAAATTTTTCCAATAGCTTCTTTACGCTTAAAAAAAGATATTCCAATCCTTTATATCTATGAAATTTATCTAACCGACTTAAGAAAAAAATAGAATTATTACCCTGTGAATTTCGCGCTGATTTAATCGGCTTATATTTTTCAATATCCACGCCCAAATGAGTTACTAAAACCTTGTTAGAAAACCCCTTTAAGAAAGGCGAACTTTCTATATAGTTATCATTGATGATAAATATTTTACGCGCTTGCCTAAGCAAAAATCTCAAAGGAATAGAATTATACATATTAGCAACAATCTTATTTATACCCTCCCCCACAATATCATTATAATACGTCAAAAATAACGGCTTTTTCTTTATCTTGGAAACAACCGCGCTAATGTCCGCCGCCCAAGGATGCGGTAGATGAGTATGCATTATATCAAAATTTTCTTTCATTAATTGATTAAACAAAGCTAATGTTATATTGCTATTAGCAACTTTTCCTACAAAAGGAAGCCGCAAAACATCTATTCCATCTATCCGGCCACTGCCTACCGCCGGTTCATCAGCACATATAACTTTTACCTCATGTCCCTTTTTCATAAGCTCTTTGCTTAAATAATACGTGACCTTCTCTGTACCTCCAATATATGGTGGAAATCGGACTGGTGTCTGAATTATCTTCATAACTTAATTAAATATTCCTCTTATAAAACCCGCGTTCCAAGAAAAAAACCCATTAATTCCTAATTGGACTAAAGAAAGTTTAAACCTAAAATATATTAACAACAAAAACAATCCGGAAATTATCATATATAAGAAAAACCCAAATATTATACTTAAAAAACCTAATACAAGAAACAATATACACAAAACTGGAATAAACTGTATTTTCCTAAATAACCCATATTTTCTTACTAGAACCCCTTGCGCTTTCCCATATCTATACATCATTTTAGAAAAATCTACCATATTCTTAGGTTTATAATGATACACTATTGCCCGCGGATTAAAAAGCATTTTATATCCTTTTCTTTTTAACCGATAATCCAACTCAACATCCTCTCCCGGCCACAATCCTTCTAAAAAACCGCCATTTTGTAAAAAGACATCTTTTTTATATATTACATTACAAGAAGGGTTATGATTTACTTCAACGATGTCTTCTCCTCGTTTATTCATGTAATCAGTAATAAACCCTACCTTTTTCATAAATAAATACACTTTCTTCTCAAATTCTTCCGCGTCTTGCGGCAATAATTGCCTGCCTCCACAAGCAACCGCGTCAGGAAACTTAGAAAAACC
>JAHISK010000106.1 GCA_018818105.1 Candidatus Omnitrophota bacterium
AAATATATTACTAACACAATCAAAAATTATATCAGCAACGGCTTTCGCTCCATTTTCATTAAAATGGCAATCATCAATAAGGTATTTATAAGAAGGTTCTATCTTTGATGCCACATCGCAGTAATACACCTTTTCTCGTTTCGCGAAATTTATAAGATATGTGTTATACAATGCCGCGATATATTTTAATGATTCAAAATCTAATGTATAATTAGCCCCTGATGGAGTTGCCCGAAAACCATTTTTGAATTCTTCCGCGGCACCTTGATGATATCCTGTGGCCTGAGTTACAAAAAGACACTTAAGATCCATGTCCTTACAGACACAACTTATCTCATCTAAAAAATCTCTGTATTCTTGCGAAACAGCAGCAGGATGAAAAGAATACTTTATTTCCCTTGAAAGTGAATTTCGTTGAAGCGTAAAGAATTCGCCATGTTCAATTTTTATAGGCTCGTATCGGATTTTAATATTATTTAGAAACTTTCCCAACATAGTATTACGTAATGAAAACCGCTTAATAAATACTTCTAGGTTTTTATGTGGACCAGATTTATTATCGAACTTCATTCTGATATGCCTATTCCAATCAGTCATCCCCATCATAAATATGACTAAATCGGGGTGATACTTTATTACTTCTTTCAATGTCGCTAAATAATTACGGGCACGCAATCCAGAAAGACCGGTATTTATGACTTCGCAATTTACATTAAAATATTCCGATAATTTTTCTTGAAGATGATGTGTCCATGTTTCTTTATTGTCTAAATACAACTCTTCGGTTGTTGAGCTTCCGATAGCAAAGATTCTAAGAGTATCGCTAGTTAAATAATTTATGTCTTTAGATGTGCGAAAACCCATACGATCGGTTGTGATTAACTTGCGGCCGCTGATGCCTGGCAACCCATCTCCTCTAACATCAATTATTTTATGAAGATTAGGATACAACGTTTTATAGTCATTTTTTCTAAAACTATCCTCTATCGACGGAGACAATATCGCTTGAACTAATATAAAAACACCAAACCATATCCCATAAACTCTAACCAGAGATTTTCGCGTGAATTGTAGAAACAGGGGCAAAGAATATAGCAATATAGTAAGAATTGCCCACTTTTTATTCATCGACAAATCAATAGTGGCTAATCCAAATAGCAACAAAATTCCGGTAAAAAACCATCGCGCGTTCTTTAAAATATTCAATATCATACTTTTCATTTTTAATCCTAAAAATCCTTTAATTTTTTTAACTTACCAAGGATCCTTCATAATAACTATAATACGCCCCTTTAGTCAAGATATTCTATTGTAACCGTTGATCCTTTCGCCTAAACGGAAATTGTTCTCCTTTATCTTAATCAACCAATGCAGTAAATTTATCCTCCCATGGTTTATTTTGCATCAAATAAGCATAGAGAGATTCTGTTATCATCAAATGCCCTTCTTTGTTTGGATGCGGATCTCCAGGCATTGCCCATATTCTGCCTGCTTCTACATCCTTTAATACATCGTAAAAATCTAGAAAAGAAAAATTAAACTCAACTGCCTTTTCTTTTATAAACCGATGAATGTGCCCAAAAGGATAATCTTGTAAATCATGAATCTCCGGCAACAAGGTTAATAACACCTCAATATTGTTTTTTTTACAATAAACTGATAGCTTGCTCATCGCCTGCTGACATTGCCCCCAGCCTTTATAATCATCAGAATATAGTTTTTCATAATGCTCCACATAATCATCCTTCAACCCTATCCGCCTGATAATTTGATGATATCTTGACCACAAAAGAACGGCCAACTGAGAATTCCGCAATAAACAATTACTTTTTTTAATTTGCAAAATTTCAGGATCATTAATAAAAAAAGAAATAATAACCATATCCGGTTCAAACACTAAACATTTATCGAAAAAAGTCTCTATTTCTCTAATGGTGTTATAATTACCGACTGCCGTATTTATTATCTCAACCGTCGTAATGCCTGTTTTACCATTCAGCCGATTCTCAACTAAACTCGCATAAGTCTCCCCTTCTGAGACCCCCCAGCCTAAAGTTATTGAGCTGCCGAGCACAATTATTCTATACGTATTTTTCGGTTTGGGAATCAAGTATTCTCTGTCTCGAAATCCCGCGGAATTTATAGCAATCTCGACATTTTGCAACCAATATTTCTTTAACGGAATATGTTCAATGGCTATATTTATATTTTGAGACTTCCTTTTTAAATATTTACCGTATTTCCACATCTCTATATCATAGTTCTTTCCGTCTGAATTATAAAACCTTAATGCACCTTCAAAAACTAGCAAAATGAAACAAATAGAAAAAATAAAAACCGTAATATTAACAACTATTTTCTTCATATTAAACTAGTTTAGTTATAATTAAAACTCAAAATAGATAAACTCGTTTCCTCTTATCCCAAATAATGTAACGGATAAAACAGCCACTATCGCAAAAGTAAACCTTAAGACAAAAGGGAAATTTATAAAATTTTGTTTTAACCTAAATCTCCTTTCGAAAACCTGAAGGATTAAAAGCGGAACTAAAAAAAACGCTAATTTCATTGCTGAGTTAAGATAAGATACGTCAAACTCCTGTATTTTGAAAGCGGCGCGAAAAACATCCCAAGCCAAATGAATATTGTCGGCGCGAAAGAATATCCAACCCAGACAGACTAAATGAAAAGTAATCAAAATTCCGATTATTTTCGGAATTGATATATTGATATATTTACTATAAACTTTATGCGCCACCAGAAGAAGACCGTGGTATAACCCCCAAACTATAAAGGTATAATTGGCTCCATGCCACACTCCCCCTATTAACATCACTATCAATAAATTAGCATAATATCTCACCGCTCGGACATTAGAACCACCTAAGGGAATAAACAGATAATCCCTGAACCAGCCAGAAAGTGTAATGTGCCAACGCCGCCAAAATAATGTAATATTTTGGGCAAGGTAAGGCTGCCTAAAATTCAAAGGGATATTAAAGCCTAATATTTTTGCGCATCCTACCGCAATATCGCAATATCCACTGAAATCACAATAGATTTGAAAGGCAAAAGCATAAATGGCAAGCCAAGCATCAAAAAAGTTATTCTGAGGACTCCCAAAGTATTCATTAACAAAAGGCGCCAGATTATCCGCGATTACTACTTTTTTAATCAACCCCCATAAAATAAGGTAAAATCCCATTTCGAAATTCTTTATAATGAAGACCTTTGTCCGGGATAATTGAGATAAAAATCCTTTAGCTCTAAGTATCGGTCCGGCAATAAGTTGTATGAAGAAGCTTATGAAAAAGGCAAACTTAATCAGGTTTTTTTCAGGTCTAATTACCCCCCTGTATACATCTATACTATAGGCTATTGCCTGAAAAGTAAAAAATGAA
>JAHISK010000107.1 GCA_018818105.1 Candidatus Omnitrophota bacterium
AAAACCAATATCCTTGACCCCTCGGCAGGATAGTATCAACAAACAAAGAAATCCCTTCTTCCCGATCCTTAATCCCGATTAACTGCGAAGAAACTATGTTTCGTGAAGCGTGAAGCGTGAAGCGTGAAGCGTAAATTCCAATTGCCCCAAAGGCCGCCATTATCGGGGAGGAGGAATGTTGCCGTTCGTATCTCGTATCTCGTATTTCGCATAAAGTTGCAAGAGAGGCCTCTTCTATCGGGGAGGCGACAAATAAGAGGCCTCCTGCAACAAATAAAACATCCAGGAACCCACCCGCCCTAATCGGGGAGGCGACAGCAGGCGATGAGCCCTGGAATAGTATAGTCGTTAGTATATAGTCGTTAGTATTTAGACGAGATACGAGATATAAGATATGAGATATAATCTGAATTAGGAAGGAATGACTCGCGAAATTTACCACGGATTTTACAATTATAAAAACAACCGCCGGCGGATCATTCCCTGAAGTTTTTAATTCATCATCAGGAAAAACAATTTCTGGATTATAAAAATACGGACACGACATCGCGAATATAATATCCTGACTACTCTTACTTCCTTTTAACCAACTACCTCTGCCGGAATTCTCTTTTCCATAATTAACACTGACAAATCCTGCTCTATTAACCGGAACACCTCTGCCATTATCTAAACCAAAACCTGCCGCTAAACTTTCCGGGATACCATTAAACTCTCTTTCTTTCCAAGTTGAAAGACTGCTTACGCTACCTGACGAACTCTGCGCGCCTGAATTAGAACTGACTAAAACGCCGCTGTTTACTTCTCTTGTTCTTGCTCTAAAAACGGAAACCGGCTGTCCGGTAGATTGTAACGCTTCAGCAACCGGCGAAGAATTCTCTGTTTCCTCTTTTGCATGTCCAGAATAACATACTGCGTTTCCAACGACTTTATCTCCCTCAAAAAATCCTTCTTTTTTAACATTACATACCTCCCTATTAAAACACGAATCAAACACATTCTTTACAATCTCCCTAACATCCGCTATCGTAACATTTAAACTTCCAAATTGGCTTCTTGATGCGGCAGCATATAAATCAGAAATATGCATACCCCATATCCGCTTACCCTCTAATTGTCTAATATTTGTCTTCTCTTTCTCCGCTAATACTTCTTTCAAAGCGGCAAAAAACGCCAATGAAGGCCGATGAGAATCATCCAACAATACAGGGAAATAGCCTTTTTGGATAGCTTTCTGAATATACTTTTTCAAAAATTCCTTTTCCGCGGAGAAAAGTTCCTCATTATTCAACCCGCGGAATCTTGTATTATCATTGAATATCTCTTCACAAATCCATTCTGAAGGTAAAAGTGAATACACGGTATTCATTGATTGAACACCTAAGTTAATTAAATAAATCTTTCTATCTCTTTCTACTTCTGAACTGACAAACCCTTCCTCTCCCTTTTCCCTTCTATTCTCCATCTCTAAGCTTGCTTTTCCCGTATTTTTACCGGAAGGAATGCTTGACAATCCAATAAACTGCGTGGTATACTTTGAACATAAAGGAGATGAATATGACGATAACGGAAAAACTTCAGGAAGTAGCAAAACTACGCCGCGAGAATCCTGGACAGGTGATTGCTGAAGCTGTAGAAATTGGAGTATCAAAAATGTGGGTTGATACCGTGCTAAAGCAATATCTGAACAAAAAGATTTCCCGCCAAAAAACAATTCATCTTGTTGGCCTCGACCTTGTCCGTCTCGCTGAACAGCAGGATAAAATAACCCAGACTGATATAAGATGGGGTAAATAATTTGATTTAAATGACTAAAGTTGTAGTTGATGCCGGCCCATTCATCCACTTGAATCAAATAAATGCTTTGTCCCTTCTCAAAAAATTTCCTTATATCTATACTCCCAACAATGTTATTTCCGAAATCAAACTCGGCGGTGAAATTATCTTTGGCAAAATTAATAAATGGCGAAATCTCACCGTTATCCATGATATAAAAAAACCTAATATCTCCAAATTTCAAAAGGTTACAAAAAAGTACCGGCTCCACCCCGGAGAAAAAGATGTCATCTGCCTTGCCAATAAAATTACTCCTGCTATAGTCCTCACTGATGATCTGGATGCCCGATATGCCTGCGAGGATTTGGGAATTGAGGTACATGGAAGTGTAGGCATTATTGCTTATGCTTATCACCAAAAGTGGATAACCTTCGGTCAAACTGAGAACTATCTGCGTTCCCTTTACACAATCAGCTCTCTCTTCATTACTTCCGCTATCATTGAGAATGCTATCAAAACACTGAGGAAATACTAAACCTACTTCCGCCGCGGAACTGACAACTTCATCCTCTGCAATCTCCAATCTACTATCTCCAATCTGCAATCTCCTATCTCCCATCTCCCATCTATCTTCCGCTGAACTAACCACCGCTTCAAACCCTCTAACATCACCCAAATCTCTATGAATTATCCCGGCTGTCTGGCCATTTATCAACCTACCGCTCAAAAGTTCAACTCGATCATTATCTCTTATCCCATATACTGTAACATTCCGGATTCCGTAACGATTCTCTCTATCCTGAACTTCTATAATTTTTTTGGGTAATTCTGATTTATTCGACGGCAAATAAATACTTACCTCTAACCCGTCGGCATAAAAATGCTTATTAGTTCCCGTTAAAAGATTCTTATCGCTGAACGCGTCACCATCAAGTAACCTTATCGGAAATACTATCGTATGCGGATACATAACCGCGCTGACCATTCTTTCAGAATCTACCACATATAGCGGCGAAGACATTCTTGAATTCAACAATGAAGAAACAACCCCACTTTCCACCTCGTAGGTGGTAAGTGGGTTATAAATACTCTCGCCATTTATTGAAACAAGCACGTTTATAAATTTCTTAGCAAATAACGGAGATAAACATAACAATAGAAGTCCACTGATAAACTCTAAATCTATTACTCTTACCGGATAATCTACTCTCCCTACCTTCCACAAAGCAAGATTCAATAAAATAAGTCCTGCTAATATTAATAATTTGCCAATATTATACTTTTTATAATGCTTGACCGTCTGATAAGAATAAAATTCGTTCGCACAAAGCACATCTTCATACTTTAATCCCAACGGATTAAATAGCTCTACCGGCGAAGAACTTCCAATAACCAATAACAAATAAAATCCCGGAAGCTCACCACCCTGCAAAATCGGGGAGGCGATAAGAGCAGATGATAAGCCCCGGAATGTATTAGTCAATAGTCCATCGTCCATCGTTGATAGTTGATTTGATATATATCTATATAACCAATTTTTATTTTTTAAACTCTGAATCCTAAGGCCTGAATCCTCTAGATGCCCTAAAACATCGCTAGAAACCATACCTGTCCCATCAATCATAAACTTTTTATCATTCGTAGAACTACTTACAATATTCCTTTGTTTTATACTGTTCAAAATATCTTGTTCTTGCTCCGTACGTTTTCCCACAAATATGTTAATTCCTTGATTTTTAAACCATTGAAATAACGATAAGCCTAATCGTCGTTGATTCCATGCTATTGGATCTAAATCCTCTTCAATAGCACGTGACAACCATAAAAAATCACTACCATAATCGCCTTGATTCAAACTCTCTATTACTTCCCCCATATTATTAGAATCTATACATTGAACAATTTCAACTAATTTATGATTATCTATTTCTAAATACCAGTTCGTTTTCCTTACCAGCTCACAACAAAAAGATCTAAATACAAACAATTCAACTTTATCATTTTCTAATCTATCTATAAGTCCTATTTGCTTAAATTCAAACGGTCTAGAAGCCACTGCGTCATATCCAAAAACAACATTTTTACCCTCTGGGGTCATAAATACATTACTTATAAAATCTTTTAATTCAGGCATCTTGTTTAAAAAACTCAAATATAAACCCGTATGCCCAGCTCCTCGTTTAATTAAAATATTTTTATTCGGATTTTCCACATAAATTTTCATTAATTTATCTACTAATGCTTGATCTCTATAAGCACTCTCTTCCCCCCTTAATTCAAAAGCTTTAATTAATTTCTTTAGTCCATATTTACCCCTTCCTGTCCAAAAATAATATAATGCCGCCATATATAGCTCCCCATACTGTTGAGTCGTATTCATAAATCGCTTACATTCTCCATGAATTTGTTTTTCTCCTTTTAATTCACCTAACAGCCTAAGCTCATCTAACATCGCCTTGGGAAAATTAGATATAAACCCTGCTTTTTTGTATTCCCGCAAAAAAGCATTGACATCAATTTCTTTTGCTAAAAACCTCTTATACAAATATACTACCGCTTCTGGATTTTCAACAACAATAATATCTGCCCACTCCATAGCTTCCCGAACTTTCCGAGAATAATCTTTTTCATACACCGTGGCATGACACTCAAATAAAAACATAATACGACACATTAAAGATCTCTCTCCAGGCATATTACAAATTACAGGGCTATAAGGATCATCCATAAAAGCATATTTGCTCGTTATTATCTCTTCCTGTATCGTCACTTCTCTCGAAACATTTTTTTCTCCATGACTTCCTTTGAAAAAATTCAACAATTTCGTTAACATTGATGAACTAACAATCCATTTAAACGAATCAATCTTATTACCATTTAATAACTGACAGTTGATATTTCCAACCTGAATAGAAGAACTACCCGCCGGAGGAGATGCTCCGCTAAACAATAACCCATCCTCACGTTTTCTATTATAAGAATAAAAACAATTCAAACTACTTACCGGAGACGCTGCCTGTAAATTCTCGCTGCTTATATCAGCGAAACTACCATTACCGTAATTCCCAGAGTTTTTAGCTAACCCTAAATTACCTGCTGCTGGTATTATGCCTAAAATATCACCTTGATCTGTCACTCCACTACTAGCGTCATTTATTACCCCAACATCAAAATCTCTCTCTCTAAGAGAAGAACTCAAAACACTACTGCCGCTTACCGAACTACTCTGACTGCTTAATCTTCCCTTTGTTCTGATATCGGATAAGGTAATTTCACAAACGGATACCGGCTGTAATTTACTAACCGGCGAAGAAACTCTTTCTTCTTTCGCGCCAGCCTCAAAATCACTAACTGCGTATAAAGACTCTCCAGATGCTG
>JAHISK010000108.1 GCA_018818105.1 Candidatus Omnitrophota bacterium
AACTATTCTATTCCATAATTTGTATTCCCGGCGTGTATTCAACAAAGTTATCTTTAAAAAGGGGTATTCTTTTACTGTTCCTTTTAAAGATATTTCCGGCAGGGTCAATGCCTGAATACTTCGCTTATCATTATTAGCTGGCCGAAGCGGCGGCGGTAATTTAATAAATCCTTGTTTTTCTAAAAACAACAGAATGTATCGGCAGGCCATTGCTTTAGGTTCACCATTAGCTTGGTACCATTGCCAATGGCGGGCCAAGCGACACGATATATAGCTGCGGCCTTTATGAAAGTATTTTTCTATTAATCCGCGAATTACTATAATATCTTCACGTTTTACCTTACGTCCTCTCAAAATCCATTTTTGCTCCATCTATTAATGTATATCATAAAACGGATTCTGACGTCAGTACTTTTTTGTTTTTTTTAGAGATGATGCATTAAGTTTCGGTAGGAAATCCCATGAAGACTCACCCATTACATAAATATGTAAAAAAGTCAAAATCTCATAAAATCCATCAAAATTAGACGCTTTTACCTGCCAATCATTTCTGCAAAATCCTTCTCTCCAATAATTTTTAACCCTAATTTTTTAGCCCTTTTATACTTTGAGCCAGGATTATCTCCAACAACAACAAAATCAATATTTTTACTTATTGAAGACACCCATTGACCACCTAACTCTTCCACCATACGGCGGGCATGACTCCGGCTAAAAGTCTCTAACTCCCCGGTAAATATAAAAATCTTATCAGCTAATAAGTCATGTTGTGCCCTCTTTTTAGTTTCTATTAAATTAACCCCCACTTGCTTAAACTCCCTAATCATTTTTTTTACGTGAGTAGAAGAAAAAAACTTAACGACCGAGGAAGCTAATACCGGACCAATTTCTGAAACCTCTTTTAACTGACTTTCCTTTACACTAAAAATATTTTCTATGTTTAAATATTTCGAGGCTAACACTGATGCTCCTTTCTCTCCTACGCCTCTTATTCCTAATCCATAAAGGAATCGACTCAAAGACCTATCTTTACTTTTTTCTATCGCGGAAACTAGATTAGCCGCCTTTTTCTTAGCCACTAACGGTAACTTTAAAAAGTCATCTTCACAAAGATTATATATATCAACAATACTTTTAACCATTGCCATATTTACTAACGCGTCAACCACACTATCGCCCATACCATCTATATCCATAGCGTCCCTGGATGTAAAATGAAGTAAAGACCGTTTAAGCTGCGCCGGACAATCAGGATTAACGCAATACCAATAAACATCTTCTTCTTTTTCTTTAGCTATTTTCTCTCCGCAAACAGGGCAGTTGTTCGGTACTTTTATTTTTTTCTCGCACCCCTTCCTCTTAGAAAAAATTACCTTAATAACTTTAGGAATTACTTCTCCAGCTCTTTCTATTAAAACAGTATCTCCAACTCTTATGTCTAAGCGCTTAACTTCATCAAAATTGTGAAGGGTAGACTTTGATATAGTTACCCCACCGCATTCAACCGGCGCCAACATCGCCACGGGAGTAATAATACCTGTTCTTCCCACTCCAAAATTAACATCCTTTACCACTGTTGTAGCCTGCTGAGCAGGAAATTTATATGCTACCGCCCACCGAGGAGATTTCAAAGTCACTCCTAATTTTTTCTGCGATTGAAAAGAATTAACTTTAACAACAACGCCATCAACTTCATAATCTAAACGCCCCTTTTTATCTTGCCACAAATCACAAAACCCAATGACTTCTTTTAGGCTTTCGCAATAACCATTATTAGCGTTTATACATAACCCCCAATTTTTAGCTTGCCGTAGAAATTTATTATGGCTATCAAAACCGACACCTTTTACCCACCCAAATGAATGAATAAAACATTTTAAATTTCGTTTTTTAACTACTGCCGCGTCTAATAATTTAAGTGACCCACTTGCTGAATTACGAGGATTAGCAAATGAGGCTTCTCCTTTAGCTATACGTAATTTATTTATCTTGGCAAAATCAATCTTATCCATATAAATCTCACCTCGAACCTCAATGATCTCTGGAAAATTATTCCCCATAAGTTTCAGAGGAATAGATTTTATTGTCCTTACATTTTGGGTAATATCCTCACCTCGGGATCCGTCACCTCTAGTCGCGCCCCTAACAAGAATACCTTTTTCATAAGTTAAAGAACAACTCACCCCATCAATTTTAAGCTCAGCCACATAATCTATCTCTGAAGATTTCAATAATACTTTTTTAATTTTTTTCTCCCAATCTAGAAGTTCTCCCGTATCATAAGTATTATCTAAGGATAACATTTTTGCCCGATGATTAACCGTGACGAAACCTTCCTGAACACCTCCGGAAACTCTTTGAGTGGGAGAATCTAAAGTTATAAATTTAGGATATTTTTTTTCAATTGCCGCTAACTCTTTAACTAAATCATCATATTCTTTGTCGGAAATTTGAGGTTGGCTTAAAGCATAATAATAATAATCAGCCCTACGAATCTGTTCTCTAAACTCATCCATTTCTTTCTTTACTTGATCTATCTTTTTCATCTCTCTCCAAATACTAAAGAAGCAAGAAACAAGACATATATTTTTCGTTATTAAAATTTTATATAAAACCCCTCATACTCTTCTGACACCGGCAATTCTTCTTTCTTATAATCGCTTATGTTATTAGGAAACTCTTGTTGCAAACTCTGTAAAAAATTATTCAAATCTAATAAATCACCTTCTATCTCTACTTCTACTTTCCCATCATGGGTATTTCTAACCCCTCCCGTTAATCTATATCTATTGGCTAGATTCCTAACGGTAAACCGAAAACCAACTCCCTGAACACTGCCTGAAAACAATATATTATACCTTTTTTTCATGTATCAATTTATTTATTAACGGGACGGCGCAAGACCGTCCCCTACAAGATAAATTTAAATAAATTTGTCGCCGGTCTTAATTCGATAACCACAGATAAAAGCATTGGCGTCCATCTCTTTTTTTCCCTCAGGTTTTAATACTTTTAAAATCAAAACACCCTTGCCTGTAGCAACATAGATACCTCCTTTATCAATTTTTATAATCCTAGACGGCTCTTGATTAGATTCATTATCATTACTCTGACTTTCAATTACTTTAATAACTTTATCTTTATAATAAGTATAGGCACCCGGCCATCCCCAAACGCCACGAATTAAATTTCTAATATTACCGGCACTATTCTTCCAATCTATTCTGCCATCATTCTTACTTAGTTTTCGCGCGAATGTGACATTTTTTTCATCCTGAGGACTAAGGTTATACTTACCAGCTTCCACCTCACCTAAGACTTGGATTAAACTCTTCGCTCCTATCTTAGCAAGTTCCTCCGTTAAAGACAGCGCGTTATCATTATCTGCTATAACAACCTTTCTTGATACAATGACTTCCCCGGCATCCATCTTAACGTCTACCTTAAATATCGTTACAGCGGTTTCTTTATCTCCATTTATTATCGCCCAATTTATAGGAGCGGCGCCGCGATAAAAGGGAAGTAATGACGGATGAACACCTACAGTAAATACCTTTGGAATAGAAAGTATCGATGAAGGCAAAATTTTACCATAATCAGCAACAATAAAAAACAAAGCTTCTTGATCATTTAACTTTTCAACTATTTGGGATGTCTTTAAAGATTCCGGTTTGATGAGAGAAAGCCCCTTATCCTTAGCAAATAAACTAACCTCAGTGGGCAAAACTTTGCGGCCCCTGCCTTTAGGCCTATCCGGCTGACTAATAACCAGCGACGGCTTATACCCTTCTAAATATAAACTCTCTAAAATAATACAAGAAAATTTAGCGCTGCCAAAATAAACGAATTTCATAATTAAAGCTATCTGCTTTCAGCTATTACCTCTCAGCAAAATTATTATATTTTCTATGCTGACAGCAGACAGCTGAAAGCTTATTACCTTATAATTACCGCTACCTTTATACGCGATTTTCTTAAACTTTTAATTTCATCTTTTAATAACTCTCTTAACAAATATCCATCTTTTCCTTTTATAACAAGCGCGTATCGAAAATTTCCTCTCAATTTAAACGGAACTTCAGCTAATGGACCATAAGCATCCAAAGCTTTAACCTTTAATCTATTATATATATCTTGCGCCTTTTTTAAAAGTTTATTTTCATCCTTATCCCTTAAAATAATCTTTACAATACTTCCAAAAGGTGGCAGATAAAGGTCCTTTCTTAAGGCTAATTCATGCCGGTAAAAATTCTGCCAATCCTCTAAGAGTTTACTAAAAAGATAATGGTTAGGATTCCGGGTAAAAAGATAAAATCTTTCCTTAAAAAAAAGCGATAGCTTCTTAATATAAATAAAGGCATCAAATGTAGCTTCATAATCCCCCCTGAAAAAAAAAGAATCCGCATCTAAAAGAAAACCAACATCATAATTATACTTGTCATAAAGAGAACTTAAAATCTTAGATGTAGCCAGGATAACTTGAGTCTCTACATTTGCTTCTTCCCAATTTTTAATATTTACCTCCGGGAATATTCTCTTTAAAATTGTCTCAATCTTCTCAATCCCTAAACCAAACGGTTTTATATACCCCGTATTACATTTCGCGCAAATCTTTGGTATAGGAGCGCCCTTAGCGCAATAAGGACATACTCCGAGATTATCGTCTTTTAATGATACCTGTAATAACCCTGAACAACGGTCACATTTTAATATTTGGCCACACGATAAACAAGAAAGATATGACCCAAACCCTTTTTTATTCCAAATAACAACTATTTTCTTGCCATCCTGGATATTCTTTCTTAAAAGCGCTTGAAAAACAGGCGTTATTACCTTCTGACGTAGTCTACTTATATCCACCACCCTTATATGCGAATCTTTCTTTTGCGCCGCTAAATTATCTATTTTAGTTTGTTTATCATTTATTAATTTATATGTAGAAAAAGCGGGATAATCACCACTTAATATAACATCTATCCCCTTCAATTTAGAAAGCAGCCGGACTACATCTAAGAGATGATAAAAAGGCTTCTCTTCCTGAAAATAATATGGACTATTTTCTTCTTCAACTACAATTAAATTCAAATCAGCGGGATAATAAAAAAGAGAAACCCTTGTCCCTAAAATAAGTGAATTTTTTCTTGTTCCCTGCCAATTTTCCAAAAGTTCCTTTTCTTTTTGCTGGCTATAAATAACCCGAACTACTTTGGAAAAATCTTTATCTATTATTTTTTTTGCTTCTTTCAAATAAGAAACTTGAGGAAAACAAATAAGCACCGATCCTATTTTTAAGTTCTCTTCTACTTTCTTTTTCCATATGTTATACCTGTCTATAAAGCTATCTCTCTGAATAAAAATATTATTTGACTGGGGAATATATTCTTTTATATCTGAGTTCTTTATTTTAGAAGCTGTCTGCTCCAAAGAATGCCTAAGCACTCGTTTAAGAGCGGGAGGAATCATCATAAACAAAAACTCACCCTCTGCGTACGGATACATCTTACTTAGACGATGAGCAAATTCGATATTCTCTTGAGTAAGCGCGAACTCACTATCTAAGGCCTCAATTATTGGCTTTAAATATTTTATGACAGAATGCTCGACTAAATCAATAACAATCCCTACTTTATTTCTGCTGCCAAAATTAACTAAAACCCTATCCCCCTTTTTAACTTCTAAGTTATCGGGTATAGAATAGTCAAAATTCTTATCCAAGGCTATTGGTAAAACTACTTTCGCTATTTTATATGATTGCATATACCAAGTAATAAAAAATATTTACTAATAATTATATGATTACGGGCGAAAACATGGTTTCGCCTCAAATAACTCTAGATAAAGCAGGTCTGATGTCTTTTAGTTCTAGAGGGTAATTTGATTTTAATTTATCGGCATTGTGCTGAAAATAATCCAGCGCTCTGAAAAAATCATCTTTGTTTGAAGCGTACTTAGCTATCCCGTACTTAATAAGCAAATCCATATTCTGCTTTTCTTGGCCGGGGATATAATGCGTGAATATAAAAAACTTTTTCTTATATACCCCTTCAAAAGAAGTCAGTCCGCCCGGTTTACTAATAATAATCGAACTTAAACTAGTTAACTCCCACATTTGTTCATAAGAAAGAAAGATTCTTAACGAATTGGATTTGAATTTCGACAAATATTTTTTAAGCTCTTGATTTCGGCCGTAAATAACTATAACATTAAACTTACCGATTAAGTCCGGGAACACTTCTTTAAAAAAAGGAAAGTTGCCCCGTATCGAAGACATAAAAAGCAGACAGGGTTTTTGGTCTAAAGAAAATTTCTTTCTTAACTCATTTTGAGAAAGATCATCTAAAAACCCTTCCCGTAAAGGAACCGTGCCCGCGATAATCTTTTCTTGATCCACGCCCAGCGCTATTAAATTTTGTTTTGTTTCTTCCATCGCCGCGAAATATAAATCTACTTTATCACTAATCCATAAAGGATGCACTTTAAAATCAGTGATAATCGTGATTATCTTAAAGCCTAACTCATCTTTAACTTGCGCGGCTAATTGTAAAGGAAAAAAATGGGTAATAATAAGCGTTCGAAAATTGTTTTCCCTTAAATAGCGTAAAAAGGAAGGAAAAATAAGTTTATGAAATCTAGTGATAAGCCGCCTAACCACCTTCAGCCGCGCAGCGTAAAAGAGAACGTTCCAAACAAAAAAATATTTATTGGTAATACTATGATATCCTCGCGCGTAAACCTCACTTACTCTTTGATGACAAAAGTCTAAGAGATCATGGCAAGGAGCATCCAGGAAATCTCTCAACGCCAACGAAGCCATTTTATGACCTTCTCCAAAACCAGCGTGAATAATTAATTCTTTACCCATAATGGGAACATATATAATATGCCGCCATAAGAAGATTATCGAAGATATAGTCGGGCTCAAACTCCCATTTATTTCGGTTAGAAATTTTTTCTTTACCGGAAAGAACCAGCACCGATTTAGCGCCGAAAGTTTGTGCCGCTTTCATATCCATAAACGAATCGCCGACAAAAAACGAGACTGCCGCCTTAATATTAAAATCGGAAAGTGATTTATGAAGTAATCCCAGCTTAGGTTTTCTGCAATCGCACTCCTCCTGTTGACGATGCAAACAATAATAAACACCATCAACGGAAACCTTTTCTTTCTTTAAAGCCTTTTCCATCTTTTTCGTTATTTTATCCAAATCCTTATGAGAATAAATCCCTTTAGATACGCCAGCCTGATTAGAAACAACAAATATCTTAAACCCTTTTTCTTTAAGTTTTTTTATTCCTTCAATACTACCGGGAATAAACACAAACTCAGCTGCGTTGGTTACATACCGCATATCTCCCGGATACTTATTAATTACACCATCTCGATCAAGAAAAACTACTTTCATAATATATACATATATAGAAGTAAGAATTAAGACGTAAGAAATATAGATACAGAATCTTTCTTTCTCTTAATTCTCCTCTTAATTCTTACCTCTTGCCTCTTACTTCTTTCCTCCGCATTTCCCAATATTTGCAGTATGAAACAATCTGATATAAAGAAGCAAATAAAGATACCATAAATCCAATAAAACCGTCGCAGTATCCTTTCTTAACAAAATAAGCGCGTATGAATCTATCGCCATACCGCCATAAGGCGTGAATAATGTTCATTTTATACTCAGCTTTCTTAGTATCCGTTTTATACACTTCTATCCATTTCATTGCCTCTAATGTCGTCTGATTATTTAACTTATGAAGAAAATCACCAAAATCTCTATATGTATAATGCAGCATTGAATTTTTTAAATGTGCGCACTGCCCATCTAACAACGCCCGAGGATGAACGCTAGCTTCTTCCCACTTAAACTTATCTTTACGAAACAACTTTAACTGAGCCGCAGGATATAAGCCGGCGCCCCTTATCCAATAGTCTCCTATAAAGTTTTTTCGAGGAATAGTAAAAGCGACTGCGCCAGATTCGCTTTTTAAAACCTGATTTATTTCTTCTTTTAATTCAGGAAGCATCCTTTCATCGGCATCTAAACTCAACACCCAATCATACTTTGCCTTAGCGTACGCCCAATTACGATGCCGACCTTCAATTTCCATTTTACGCACAAATATTTGGTCGGTATAAGAAGAAACTATTTGGCGTGTTTGGTCAGTACTTTCATCGTCAACAACAATTATTTCCTCTGCCCAATCACAAACGCTTTCTAAGCAGTCTTTTATTCTTTTCTCTTCATTTTTAGTAATTATAACAACACTTAAAGGTACTTTCATAATTTCTAATCCTAATATTTTCAGTCAGTGTAATCAATATTTTATCCGCGAAATCAGGGACTGTTGAAAAATTCAACAGTCCCATACTATCATCTTTCTTCTTCTTTTCAACCCAAATTTTTGAACCTTTAGTTTAAAGCATATTCATAACTTTCCCCAAGAATCTGATCTTCAAAGTTTACGGGAATAAATTGTGCTTATTTATAGGAATAACGTTTATATCTGGCCATTTTATTTTCCTCCTTTAAGTTAAATTTTACATGCATTCAGTGATAGGAGATAGAGGTTTTTGGATCTTTTTTTACAGCTTCAACGTTTGAAATAACTGGCAAAACCGCAGAGTTTATCCAGTTGATTAATTGTTATATGTTTTTATTGTATTTCATGTCTATGGGATAGGAGTGCTACAAGATTCTCCTTTTTTACATCATCTCGTTCTTTTAACATTCCAGCTTTTGTATTTTTATCTTTGGTAAAAAAAGACACTATTTTTATTAAATTTCGGTCTAAACCTGTCATGCGATTGAACAAATATCTTCCGCCCACTGGGAAAATTTTTATCTTTTCAATTATTTCTTTCGGGAAACTTCTTTTTTTACTAATTCCACAAACTTCGATGTTTTAGATAAATCAATTACGTCAACGGGTTTAGATAGTTTCAGCATTAGATCTCCGTAGTAGTCGAAGAATTCTTTGGGATCAATGCCTTCCACAGCGATATCGATATCGCGAGCTTCACGATTAGGGTCTAAGCTTGATCCAAAAAGCAATACCCTTTTTACATGATATTTCTTTGATAATTCCTGTATTATTTTTTTGTCCATTTCGCTAATCATGAATGAATTATACCATAAATCGATGCGCGTATATCAGGAACAACCACTCTTGCTATCCTTGCCATGAATGAATTTTAGCTTTTCCTTCCATTGCTGTCAAAGAAATTGGTATTGTGTTCCCGGATTTTTGGCAGCCAAGATTCCCCTAATCCCCACCTTGATTATATTTGGTATCTTTTTAATTATTGCTAACAGGAACATCCACCTCACAGTGGACACCCTTGTCTTAGGCTAACAGTTGGCACTATCAACCCCGTATCGGATTTTCACCGACTAGCAAACGCCCATGCTGGGCGCACTAAAAAAGCCCCGTACTTTTTTCAAAGTACGGGGCTTTTTTTCGAACTAAATTGTATACCTATTTAGAAGTTTACAGTTAACCCACCTTTAACACTATAAGCACTTTCTCTGTTGTCTGGACCCTCAAAATACCCGCCTGGTAAAAACCACGCACCGGTAAGCTTTAACTGAACGTCTTCTGTGTAATCATATAAAGCGGCAACATCAATTTCGTCACCCATGACTTTTTTGTCAGAATTAACTGCGTAAGTATACCCTGAAGCAGGTCCAGCTATAGGTGTATATGTCGCATATGGTTGAGCATTTCCTTCTAAATCATCAACTTGTGAACTACCTGGCAACTTCTCAGCTAAGATAGCGCGACAATAGTTCAAACTTAAAGTAACATCTTCTCTAGGCATATATGAACTATTAAAATTGAATAAGTGACAATTACTTGCGGCAAACAATACATTAATAAGCTCTCCACAAGCTGTATCTTCAAACATTGGATCCCAACCTTCAAAGCCTTTTGAATTAGCATCGTCACCACTTAAAAAAGTATATCCGCCGCCGAATTTAGCATTATAATCATTTAATAACCTATACTCTGCTGAAGCTAACGCTGCCCATGCTTTTCTGTGTGAATAAAGAGTACTTGCATCATTACTTTCTGCATTATAATGATCACCAAACTGATAAGCACTTTCTCCAGATAAAGTTAAATGATCATTAATATCCAACTGTGATCTTAAACCTAAAACGTATGTTTTAGATTTCATTTCAGAAACTGACGCACCAATTAGATTTTCAGTTACTGAAGAGAAAAAGTAACCTTCAGTTAAACCATTATAAGAATCCCACATATACGCAACGTTGGCACCCATTAACGTAATGTCATCATTAACGCTAATAGCGCCTTCGTCAACTTTTGAATATACTAAGTCAACAGTGTAGGGGGCATAATCTAAAACTGCTTTTACCGCGTCAAATGATTTCCTCATAGACAAATCACTGATTGCCGCGGGAACGTTTGAAGTATTTCCGCCATCTCGAGTAACTGCTGCTGTCATATTTGTGTCAGGATCGCCAACAATTAATCCGCTGCCATAACGAAGAGGCTGACGCCCAACCGTTATAGAAAGAGGATCATACAAAAATTCTTTCAATTCTACATAGCCTAAATCCAAATCAATTTCAGCATCTTCACTGCTTCCGTTAGCATCTGTTTCAGACCCCCATAATCTTTCATTAATTAACCCAACTACTACGCTTACGTTTTCTGTTAAATCAGCGTCAAATCTTAATCTTATTTGAGACATAAGGAAATCACCAGCATCCGCACTCGATCCACCAACACCAGGTGCTACAACATCCACGCCCATGCCTAAATCTCTGGTCACTGCCGCCGCAGTCATATCTCCGCTTACTTTTATGTTTTCCACAGCTGCGAATGTAGTACCTATCAAAGTGAAAGATAGGACTGCCATACATACTAATAGTTTTTTACTCATTCTTTCCCTCCTTTCAATTTTGTTAAAAAGCCAAATTTATTTTCACAAGGTTATCATGCCTTGTTTGTTATTAATAATCTATAGTTACAACATCCACTTATATGACAACTTCTGATTCAAACTTTTTGATCATCACCTCCCCTTTTATCAAGTTTAAAATTGTCCGTGAATGACATAACCCCTTTAATGGAAACGCTTTCATAGAGCTATACCCTTTTTAACAAATATTCCTTTATTTGTCAAGAGGTTTTGTTAAATTTTTTTTATTTTTTTTAAAAAATATAATAATCCCGTATTTTATTATAATATTCCCACTCTTTCTTCTACTTTTTGTATTCTTTTTTCATGGTTATCTAACGACTGATCCAACTTATGTTCAATTTTTTTTAGATTATAACTATTAGCCTTTATTCCGATACTACTAGCTTTGATATCTCTACTGTTAGCTTTTATTCCAACACTATTAGCTTTGATATCTCTGCTGTTAGCTTTGATCGCTATATTATTAGCTCTTATATCTCTGCTATTAGCTTTGATATCTCTGCTATTTTCCATAAGCGCCACTTCAACTCTATCAAAGCGATGATTTACTGAATTTTTAAATTCTTTTATATCCTCCTTAATAGATCCGTGCTGCTGTGCAACTACTTTTACATCATTACGAATTTGTTCTAACAAAACTCTTGTTTCTCTTCCTGAATCGTAATCCGGCGTAGTTTTAGTTTTTTTACTTCCCTTAGCCATAATTCACTCTCCTTTTAAAAAATAGATAAATATAGTATATCTCTCCCCTCGATATTGTCAAAAACTTTCACAAAAATTCCTTCCCTTCTATATATATAGACGTTACAGAATAAAATTTTCTTTCAATTATTTGAAAAATTTTTGGGTTGGCTTAAAATAAAAAAGAGACACCTATTTTTATAGATGCCTCTTTCTTATACAAACAATATTGTTCAATTAATTTATTCTAACTAATACTGCACGAAATTCGTTTCATCTTGAATCCCTCGAATAAATTTGCCAACCGCCTCTTTTAACGCTAAATTTGCTTTCGCGTAAGCTGTCCATCCATAAGCGTCAGCATAATCTTCTCCCTGAATTGTCGCTTTAATAGAGTCTTCCCAAACAGACCGTTCGCTACCTTTTCTCAACAACCTCACGTTAATCAACATGACTGTCGCTTCATAATCACTTTTTATCGCCGATGTAGCTAAAAAGCCAAGAAGACCAAAGTGAGTACCTACAATAGCTGCGGCGTTCTGCTCTTTAAACCCCTCAAATTTAGATACTGTTCCCTCTAAAACATAATCAGTTTCAAGAGAGCCATCGTTATCTAAACTAACCGATTGAAATAATTCCGAATGCTGGAGATGCTTCACAAGCATCTTAGTTATCGCCGGAGCGACTTTTTTATTCTTATAAAATTTTTCGTGATTACAATACCAATTCTTCCCGTCTTTTTTTACTATTCTTTTATCCAAATACCATGAACCTTTTCGTGATGTTTGAGTTCTTTCATCTTGAAACTCTTTTACCGCCAGCGTTTTATTTTTAAAGATACTAGAGCTCACTTTAGGAACATCTTTTAGCGTATAAGTAATTTTTTGAGCGCATCCGGTTAAAGTTATTGCCACAATAAAAAATAAAAAAATTATTTTTGTCCTACCCATAAAAAACCTTCCTTAATTATTAGAGTTAATATCTTCTTTTTCTAACGAGGATACACTTTCTACTCTATCGTTATCATCATAACTCACTTCATAAGTCATCTCGTTACCATTAAAAATAGCTTCTGTTGGTGTTCCTATTACCTCCCATAAACCACAACTAAAAACATCTGCGGCGGCATGAAAAACTGATCGACCTACTTTTGTCGGCATGCTATACCCTTGAGTAAATTTGAAAATATCATGTCTTTTGCCGTTCTTCTCTTCCGTCACTATAGGCGCCCCAAATTCCGCGATAAGTAATCCTCTAGGAGACCCCTCTCTTAATAAACTCACATCTTTTTTCCTTGGCTGTTTTACCGCCATAACAACAGCGCATCCTTGAACGTGTAAACACATAATAACAATTACTGTCAATACTACAAATTTCCTCTTCATCGGAACTCCTTTTTTTAAAAGTTTATACTTCAACACACTAAATCAACGACTCCAGTTATCGCTTTAATAGAAATATTACAAATAATATTTCGAATGACCTAAAAAAGCAGATTTTCGAAAAAATATAATAAATACGAGAATTAAACCGTTATCTTAAAATATGGAACTTAAGGATACCATATATAACGGGAAAAAACAATTCAATCCGCAAAAAATTACCTACCCTATCATACTGGTATGTAAGGAGTTATAAAAGCGGAAAAATAAACTCACATAATTATCTGTATTAGGTGTCCTTTTCCACTCTTCTATCGTATTATATCTTAAATATTCCTAAATTGAGATCAAAAAATTTAGGTTTTTAACAGCCTTAATTTGGTAAAATACTTCTTTTTTAAGAAGGAGTATTTTATGCGGTTTAAGGCTAAACGATTTTACCGATCAAAAAATGATTTTCAGGATTTACGGATAGCGGATAGGGGACGGAGTTAATTTATTAACTTATGCCCCTTCTCACCCCTCAATTCTATACATATTTAATTTGGGAACAGATGCGACCATAATTTGGTAACGCACAACTAGTTGACTCCGTTATATATTGTTCTTAAGAATAATTATAGCAAAATAAGGACCTCCTTGATAAAGTTATCTTGGTGAAAAAGAATAACTTTTACAAAAAAAGGAGGTCCTAAATGAACAAGTGCAGTTTATCACGTATTGAACAATTTCGTCAATTGAAAAACATGGCTAAACAAAACCACGATATTTTAACCTGCGGAATAGATGTCGGTAAAAATACTTCTGTTGCCTGTCCCCTATCGCTTGCCCATCAAACAATAAGCATATAAGATGAATGTGGTTAGGCATCAATACCCAGGCGTAACAAACTGATTTTGTTTTATCTAAAGCATCTTCGAAACGGGTTAAGAATTCTTCTCGGTCGGTATCGTCTTTAAATATTTCTTTACGTTCTATTCCTCTCGTA
>JAHISK010000109.1 GCA_018818105.1 Candidatus Omnitrophota bacterium
GAAGAATAATATCCGGTTTACTTTCTGCAACCTTTTCTAACGCCTCCAAACCATTCTCTGCTTCCTCTACTATAAATTTTTCTCTTTCAAGCATATACCTTAAAGCTTCCCTTGTCCCTTCGTCATCATCTACTATTAAAACCTTGATTATTCCTTTTTTACCATACATAATAGCTTCTCCTTTCGCTTAAATATCCTTATATTATACACCTTGCGATAGTTAGGTGTCAACAACAAAACACCGTGGCATAATAAGGTATATGGAAAAGTCTATAAAATTACTGCTGGGAAAAAAGATAAAAGAAATTCGCCAGAAGAATAAACTTACTCAAGAAAGACTTTCCGAGATGGCGGATATTGATTATAAGTATCTACAGAAAATAGAAGGTAAGAACCCACCCAATATAAAAATCGAAACTATCGAAAAAATTGCTAAAGCCTTAAAAATCACTCCTTCAAAACTTTTAGATTTCTAAATAATATTTAGCACAATTACTTTAGGGGAAACAAGCGCATAAAAGGCGAAGCGGAAATCCGAAGGATTGTAGCCGCCTGACTGCGACTGTTTGGGTGGGCGGGACATATTGAGGCTAAATACAAATATTCATCAAAGCAGCACGAACCCGCAGACGCACAGCGTCGGAGGGCAAAAGTCTTCCGCCAGAGGCGGATGTCTTTTGGTGTTGCGGACTGTTCTGGCTTTTTACAAAAAAAGGCAGAAGTGTTTGATGAATATTTGATACAGGTTTGATTCAACTTAGGGAGAAGCTGGCTTTGAGCGCAGTGAGCGGAAACCCGAAGGGTTGGAGCCCGAGCACAAAGACAGCTTTGGGTGGGTGGGGGTTTTATTATTTCGCTGAAAGCGAAATATACCCTGACGAAGACACCCGCTTGAGGAAGGCTTTATTCTCCCCTCTTCCCCGCCGGCATCCGAAAACGATTTTCCTATAATAAGTAATAATAAATTTTTCTTGCCCCGAGTATTCCCGAGGGGCAAAGACCGATCCTTCTACGCTAAAGCTTCGAAGAGACAGGCGAAAGCGGGTGTTTGAGGAAGGGTATTAAAACCACGCAACGATGTAAGAATGCCGCTGGTTTCGCAGGCTCTGAGCGCAGGCGCTGGAGCGCGACGAGCGCGGAAGCCCGAGGCCGACGCTTCCTTAATAGTATAAATATGGAATGCTTTCGGCATTTCCTGCGGCTGTAGCCTTCGGTCACACAAAGACTGCTTGAGAGAGCGACCGAGGACGAAATGTCCGAGGAAGTGCCGAGCTCTCCGTAGTTCGGCCGAGTGCCCTATGCGGGCGTTGCGTTAAATTTTAATTGAAAGAAAATAAGGAAAGTTTTTATATGTTGTAAAACCTGTATATAAGGTCAGCCGTATGTCTTAATATAGACTTTCATAAGGATATATTGTATTATCTTTGTCCTGAATCTGCAAGGGGGAAATGTTACAGGTTACAGGTTTCAGGTTTCAGGTTACAGGGTATGTCTATGAACATGGTTGACCCTTGGAATTAATAATTATGGTAGCTGTCCCCGGAAAATTGCCCGGAATTGTTACTTCACTATTCCTGTAACTCTTTCTTTAAATCCTTAGGCGATGGTAGTTGACCTTTTAAAGGTTTTGGCAAGATTGTTCTTAATTGGTAGCTAGAAACTCCCATAGGACGCTTAACTTCCCGAAGAGCATACTCAACTACGATTTTATTTTTAGTTTTACAAAGAATAATACCTATGGTTAGGTTATCCTCTTTTGAAGAAAGTAAATCGTCCACCGCGGAAAGATAAAAATTCATCTTTCCCGCGTACTCAGGAATAAAATCCGTTATCTTCAAATCAATTACAACATAACAATGTAAATGCGTATGATAAAATAACAAATCTAAATAATAATCTTTTTTTCCTACTTCAAGATGGTATTGACTACCGACAAAGGAAAAACCAACGCCTAATTCAATAAGAAACTCTTTCAATTTACTAAGCAACGCGTTTTCTAACTCTCGCTCTGACACTTTTTCACTTATGCCCAAAAAGTCAAAATGGTAAGGATCTTTCATTAATTCCCTGGCTAAATCTGATTGTTTTTCAGAGAGAGTCTTTTTGAAATTTGTCAACGCTTTCCCTTGCCGACTAAACAATCCGCTTTCTATTTGATGCACTAAGACATCACGACTCCATCCGTTTTGAATAGTCTTTTTTATATAAAATGCTCGTTCTGTATGGGCTTTCACTTTATCAAGAATAGTACAATTATGAAACCATGGGATTTGTGCAGCAACCTGCTGCACAAATTCATAATCTTTATAAGTAACTGCAAAGGCTCTCATATATTTAAGATTTCTGACTGAAAACCCCTTCATCTGTGGAAATTCTTGCTTCAAATCTTCAGATAACTTATCAATTACTTTTGATCCCCACCCTTCCTTTTTTTCTTTTATATAGATTCCCTTTCCTATATCCCAATAAAGCAGCGTAATTTCCTTGTTGACCGCTAATACTGCCTGCATTCGTGAAGATCTTATTTGTTTCTTTATATTTAAAAAGAACTGAGAGTACCCGGGAAGCGACATGCCTTTTTGTGCAGCAGCATGCTGCACTTTTCTATTAGATTTTACTCTGAACTTTTTTCTCTTAGATTTCATAACCTAGACCTTTTAAATTCTTCCTTATCTCCTCATCAAGCAAATCCTTTCCGGAATCTTTCGTTTCTCCTCTAAAAACGCAAAAACCTTCGCCGTTTCAAGCGAAGGTTTTACTTATTTTACGTCCAGGATTTATTCCTTCCAACTCAGGACTTCTCTAATTATTTTTATATTACCTCTGCACCAGTTACCTGTCAATATATTAAATGTTACATGCTACAGGTTACAAGTTTCAGGTTTTAGATACAGGCGCAAGGTATAAGGCATGGTTAATTCTATGAACATGGTTGGGTCTTGGAATTGGTAATTATGGTAGCTCAGCCTGACCCTGCTATTTCCTCTTTGAATATCAAATACTTCTCAACAGTGTCTTAGTTGCTTTAGGGATTCTTTACTTTAAGCTTTATTTTATAATTATCGTCGAGAATAACGCGGGCGGAAAATTCGGTTGTAGTTTTTTTGTTTAAAAAGCCTTTAATAATTGCTGTTTGTTTTTTGGTTAGAATATCGGTTATGTTTTTTTCTGTAAGTTCTTTGCTGTATATTACTCTAGGCAGTTCAAAGCCACAGCGGGTTTTACAAACTAAGGCTAATTTAAAAACGTCTAAACTACCCTTACACTTAGGACAGCAACAAGGATGGCTAAAATCAAAAACCACACGTTTATCTTTTATTACCAATCGAACATCGAATTTTTTACCCGCCTTACTGGTAAAACCTTTAATAATATCACTACTGCCAAAGGTAACTAATTTATTTACTTGTTCTAACGGTAGTTTTTTCCCGGCAATAACCCGTGAAACCCGAAATCCGCAGGAACGAACACAAACCCATCCCCAATCTAAATTACGCAAATATCTTCCGCATACAGCACACGGAATAAGCTCACTGTTATTATTCTTTTCATGCACTACGGAAACTTTATCTCGTCCATAAAGACGTACATCTTTAATTATTTCTTTAACAAATTCCCTTATCTGAGTATTAAATGTTTCGGAGATAAAACGCCCCCTCTCTATTTCTTTTAATTTATATTCCCAATCCGCGGTCAACTCCGGAGACGCCAGTTCCGGCTTAATGCTAGCAATAAGTGACCGTCCTTTTGGGGTAGAAATAAAATATTTTTTGAGTGTTTTTATGTATCCATAACGCTGTAAATTTACGGGAAACACTGCTTGAGTAGCTGGAGTACCGATGCCTTTTACTTCTTTTAATACTTGCCGAGACTGTTCATTATCTAATAATTTTCCGCAGTTCTGCATTGCGGTAATCAGTGTTGCCGCGGTATAATATTTTGGTTTACTTTTTTTATTTTTTATAAGATCAATATCGGTTAAAGGTTCTTTTATCTTTTTAAGAGACTCTTCTAACGGAGCTTGAGACAAAATTTGTACTGCTGTATCTTGAGCTTTATCTTCATCGCTATTATGGTTTCTTCCTAACGTCTTAAATCCTTTTTCTAAGTCAAACACTAATCTAGCTTTTAGTGTATGGCCGTCTTTATCTTTAATCGTTAAGTTATATTGTTTATATTTTCTAGGAATCATAAACGCGGTAACAAACCGTTCTCGTACTAATTCGTATAAATCGGCTTCTTTTCCTATCAAATTTTTGGCTAAATCTCCAGTAGGAATCAAAGCGGTATGTGCCGAATCTGTATCTTTTATTGAAGGCACATTTTCCCGGTCTTGACGTATATATTTTTTTTCTTTATTTAAAGCTAGTTTATCTAGTATTTGATAATATTTATCTCTACCACTAGTAGGTAGATACCGACTGTCGGTACGGGGATATGTAATGAGTTTTTTCTCATAAAGACGCTGAGCAATCCGTAACGTTTCATCCAAAGCAAACCCGAAAACTCTGTTCGCCTCTTTTTGCAGTTCCGGTAAATTAAAGGTACTTGGAGGATTTTCTGTCAGTGCTTGTTCTTTAAACAAATCTAAACCAAAAATATTTTCTTTTATATCTGAAATTATTTTTCGGCAATAGGTTTCCTGCTCAAACTTAGTTCCCTGCTGATTAAAAAAAGTAAAATCAATGTTACCCCAACGAGCCGATATTCCATAGGTATATAGTTCTTTATAGCTTTCTACTTCTTTATCTCTAGCAACAATAAGCGCTAACGTCGCGGTAAGAACTCTACCGATAGGAACATTGGTGCCAGCACAAATAGAATACGCTCGGCTGACGTTCATTCCTACTAACCAGTCCGCGGCAGAACGCATATATCTCGCCGCAGAAAGGTTATC
>JAHISK010000110.1 GCA_018818105.1 Candidatus Omnitrophota bacterium
CATTATAAGTTATCCACAGGCAAAAACTTGCAAATAAAAAGCAAATAACCTATCATAAACTTATATGAAAAACGATTTATACACCAGCGAACGAAGGGCAAAACTCGGCTTTGATATGGAAGACTCGCCGAGCAAAATAAAAACACTGATACTTGCGATAGGTTGGGCGGCGACTTTCGCCGTTCTTATCTGGGTCGTTCTGCAGGTATGCGCAATCTTACAGGAGTTATCAAAAGTGATAATTGAGTTAAGAAATGCAATTTTATGAGCATAGAAAAACTAATGACGGCAATAATTTGGGGCGACACAAAAGGATGGATTGACCCGATGTTCAAAGACAAAGACCTTGAATCTGAAAAATGCAGATTGAATTGGGAAAAATCAAAAGAACAATTATTCGCTAACTTCAAAAAAGCGGTTGGCCGCGCGGCTTAGTCGCTTCAACAGACAAATAAAATTATGGAAAATACAAAAACGGCAGACAAGCCAAAAAAATCAAAAACACTTTATCAAAAACTTTTTGAACTCCAAAACAAATGCTTGACTTTCGCCAAGAGTGCGGACAACCCCTTCTTTCACAGCAAATACACTCCATTAGATGAGATTCTGAAAACACTTAATCCGGCGTTAAAAGAAATTGGGTTGCTTATTTACCATCGCACAAGAAAGAGCAAAGTCATCACCAGAATAATGAACCCCGACAATCCCGCAGAATTCATTGCCAGTTCTTTTCCCATTAAAGAGGATTTAGAGCCGCAGAAAATTGGTTCGGCAATCACCTATGCCAAGAGATACAATATCGGACAACTCTTGAACATAATTACTGACGAAGACGATGATGCCAATTCTTCAAGTGAAGAAAACACAAAAAAAGCAGAAGCACCAAAAGACTATTCCGGGTTAACCAAAGACAAAAAGTTCTGTGATGTTTGCGGCGAACAAGGAGTAATCAACCCTAAAACAGGCAAATCCTTCTGCCCTAAATGGAAAGAGCATTCCGAAAAAGGTGAACGATGGGATTTAGTAGATGAGAATACCAAGAAATTTTTATCAGATATGCCTCCCTCTGACCACCCGGAGCCGGCGGGCAAAAAAGTAAAACATTACTAACATGGAAACACCAGAAATTTTCAAGCAATATGCTATTATAAAAAATCAAATTAAGGAGCTAAGTGAAAAGGCAAGACTTATGGAGATAGAGGTAATTGAAGAAATGGGCGAATTTGATGAAGTAAAAACGGGCGATGGGGCTTTCTATTTGGTGGCTAGAAAGAAATGGAAATATCCTAAAACCATTGAAGAAATGGAAAAAAATGTAAGAGAAGCCAAAAAGGAAGCCGAGCTAATGGGTAAAGCCAAATTCCTAGAAACGAAATCTTTGGCCTTCAGAGCAATTCAATCCTAATATGCTATAATGCAATAGGTCGTTTATCAATCTTAAATTAATCTTACTATGGAAGACGAAATCAAAGAGGCCGGATTAGAAGAAGCGGCCGAAGAAGACACCGAAGAAGAGTTCAAGGAAGTTCAGGGGGAGTAAAACTATGGCCGTCCGCTTTAGGCGGAATCCGGACTCGCTATCCGGCGGCCAATATGAAAACAATCAAAATAATAATCCTAATAATAACTTTTCTGTTTATATGCGCCGGTTTCTTTCTGGCCGGATTCAGTTATTGCGTGTTTTCTGACGCCGACCAAAGGATGAAATATTTTGACAATTATGCGGAATACTTGTGAAAGAGTTATCCACAGAAAGAATTTGACGCTAAAAACAAGGGATATATAATTAGTATATGGTAAAAATCGTGAGATACAATTTAATAAATAATTGCGCAAAACCCCTAGATGGTTTTGGGTTTCTCACGATTCCCTACCAGCCGTCTAGGGATTTTGCGTTGTTATTAAAGGATAAAGTAATTGTGGGCTTATGGACAAGAAACGAATAAATGAAATAGCAGAGTTCTTTTATAGTTCAAATAACGCCAGCGATGTTCCGTTGCGTATTATGGCCACGACAGGAATGTATAGTGCCTTTGATTTTCCTAAAGAAGGATTGATTGAATTATTACATATCTTGAATAAATCAAAGAATTTGAAAGACGATTTAATGAAATTTAGAGAGAAATATGATGAATAATGAAGAGAAAATTGAAGGTGGCGCATTTCAAATAGCCAGAAAAATATTTGAAGGTGATTTATGGATAAATAAACCCTCCACATGGAAAGTCATTTGGATATATATTTTAGGCCATGTAAATCACAAAAAGACTGATAGATTTGAACGAGGAGA
>JAHISK010000111.1 GCA_018818105.1 Candidatus Omnitrophota bacterium
AAATCATTAGAAGGAGAACTAGAATCAGGATGGAGTCAGCCTAAAAAGGTTGAAGTAAACTTTCCTCCGGCAATACCTACAGGAATTAGCCTGCCGACATTGGATACGGACGGCGTATTTGAAGTGAGGTGGGTGGAATCGGTAGATGCTACAGGATATAAGCTAGAAATAGCTAAAGACGAAGCGTTTACAAAAATGGTAAAAAGTGAAGAAACGACAGAGTTAACATACGATGTGATTTTAAGCGAAGAAGGAGAATATTGGGTAAGAGTAAAGTCTTTGGAAGGAGATTTATTAGAGTCAGAGTGGAGTAATCCACGGTCAATAAAAATTGAGTTCGCGGATGAGCCCGTGGACCCGGGGAAAGAGGAAGACCCTAATCTTCCAATAACTGGTGGAGATGGGGAAAAAGGCGGATGTTTTATTAGTGGAATAGAATTATGGAAGAATAAATATTAATATCCAGGTATATCTTTTATACCTTAGCTAAAAATCTCTTTATTTGATCGTGATTGCCGGCTAATACAGTAATGCATTTTTCGTTTTCTTTGTAGAAAATAACTCGTAAATTTCTTTCTACTTCGGCTTCATAATAAGGTCTTCTTAACTGTTTGTAAAAAAAGCGGGGCGTTACCTTTTGCGCTTTCATCAAACTACAGCCGCTGGAATAATACACGATTATTGCCTCTAGAATTAAAGCGATAGTTTCTTTCTGCTTTTGGGCAAGGGGTTTAAGGCTTCGCTTAAAGGAAGGTCGAAAATAAAGATGCAAGGGCATATTCTACGCTTTTCCTTTTTTCAAATTATCGATAAACTTACTTGTGATTTGTTTTTCTTTTCCTTTTTCTTTTTTCGCTAGAATTTCTAATTTCGCGTATTCTTCTTCTGTGAATTTCCTTTCTCTTGTTTCAAGTGGAATAAGTTCAATTCTGCCTTTATCAACCACCACATCAAAGATAGCGCCTTTTTTTAAATTTAATACGTCCGCTATTTTTTGAGGAATGGTTATTTGATGTTTTGCTGTCATAGTAATAGTCATATTTTTTACCTCCATATAAAATATACCATAAAGTAAGGAAATAGTCAAATACGAAAGTAAGGAGAAAGAATAAATTTATTTTTTCATTTTACTTGAAAAAGTATCTCTAAATATGGTATATATTATGAAAGCGTTTTCGAAATTTCTTTAATTTTGCTTGAGAATAAAGAACATATGAAATTTAGCTTAGTTATTAAAACCTGATTTTATTACTGTTTCTAGTAATGGAGTCAGGTTTTTTTGTTTTATGAAAGTTATGAAAGTAGAAAGGTGAAAGCAGACCGTCCCGAAAATTCGGGACTCTATTTTTTACTTTACAAAAAATGAGGGGAGGCAGTTTTTGACAGATTTATACCGATTTTTGGCGGCAGCGCGGCCGGTGTTGCGGCTCTTGCGTAAAATAGGTAAATATGGTATCATCTTTTTAATGAAACCGTTTTCAGGAACAGCCACGGGTTACCTTGAAAACCCATACTATATATGTTATATTTATTTACTAGGCCTGATAATGTTGCTGGGAGGCGACAGTGTGAGGTCTATTTTTGTTTTCAGGGGGTGTTAAAAATGAAGAAATTTATTTTTACAATTAGTTGTTTGATGATGTGTTTAGTTACTCAGACGGTATGGGCTGACCTTACAATTAATGTAACTCCTGAAGATATGTCGGGAAAACTTAATTTATCATCTCAAGGGGCAGTAAAAATTGGAACGGATAGGACTTTTACCGTAACCATAGAAATTAGCTCTTCCGCGGGACAGAAATATGAAGTGAAACAGAAAATGGAAGAACCATTGCGGAATGAAAAAGTAGAGTTGGATAAAAACGCGGTAGTTTTTCATACTTTGCCAATAACTACTTCGGGAAGTTTATACGCCGATGGCGAACCTATAGCCTTAGATCAGTTTGAGCATACATTATATTCATCTTCGGACGCGGGAGATGGAGCTACCTTTATTGTGGCTTATTCGGTGGTTGGAAGTGAACCGGATAGAATTAACGCCGTAGGATATTTTCGCGGAACAATTAGGTATTATGTTGTTCCTATAAGGGGAAGTAGTATAGAAGATGATGCGGTTTTACGGGTTGAACTTGAGATCGCGGAAACAGAGTTTAAAGCCCAAATTAGTACTTCTGATTACACTAAGGACAAAATAACGTTATCTACCAGTGACGATAAGCAAAAGATAGAAAGGTACGTAGAGATAAATTTGTCAGGAATGGAAGGTAAAAATTACGATATTTTCCAGGAGGTAAAAGAAGATTTTAAAGATGAAAAGGGTAGAGTCATATCTAAGGGAAGTGTTAGGTTTTTCCTTGAGGCGCAAAAAGGCCAGGCAGAGTATACTTCATATATTCCATTAGAGGGAACTTCACAGATTTATTCTTCCCAAGGGAAAACCGGTGAGGATAAAGTAAAAATTAATTTTGATATTGATAATGAAAAAATAGAAGATTTAAGCGAAGGAGTTTTTACATCTAAGTTGGAATATACATTCAAAAACGGAGATAAAGAAGAAACAATTATTCTGGATATAGAAGTGGAAATCGCGGCGGTATTTGAAATAGAGGTTATTTCAGAAGATGGGGCTGCTGGCCGGTTGTTTTTCCGAAGTCTTAAAGATAAAAGATCTTATATGAAGGAATTTGAAACAAGGGAAGCTTTGGTAAAGGTTAGAACTAATTTAAACAAACCGTATATAGTAGTTCAAAAGTTAGACTCGCCGTTTATTAATAAGGCAGGAGATACCATTCCTTTAGAACTTTTTACTTTGCGTCAGGAAATAGATAAGAAACAAAGCGGTGAAATTGTGTTTTCTGATAGTGCGCCTTTAGAATTAGGTAATACCAATGTGTTTTTATCTGATAGGCAAGGTAGTTCTTCTGAATTTAAAGTGATGTATACGTTAAAAGTCGCTCCGGAAATAAGAAGTGGAGATTACTTTACGAATTTAAGTTATTCTTTAACAGAGAAATAGAAGGGAGACGGCGATAAATCTTTTAAAAAAGGAGGTGATGATGGCGTCGTCAAAAAATAAATAATAGTATATAAAGAAAAAATAGGATTGAATGAATTAGGAGGTGTTAGAAAATGAAAAAATTAATAATGATCTTAGTTATGGGAAGTTGCTTCTTAGGTTATTTTTTAGGGGTGAATGGAGTATGTTTCAGCGACGATGATTCTTTTCGGACGATATCTTCTGGAACGACTGAAGCTACGAATTCGTTAAGTATACAGGCGACTATTCCGGAGATATGCGAATTAACAATATGGACTAGAAGATATATTTCAGGTGGACAAGGAGAAGAAACAGAAAAAGCTAATATGGTAGATCCTTATGGAGAGGGAACTGACAATTTGCCTGCTGCTGCGCCATTAGATTTTGGTACGATAAGTATTTCTGACCCAATTGATACTACAAATGACGCAGGAGAAGATAGAACGTATCGTGTTTTCACGGGGCAGTACGCATATTGTGTGTTCTTTAGCGCATATACACAAGGAAAACCATATAAGATTACTCAAACTGTTCAGACAGATAAATTAGCGGATACGCTTCTTGTCGCGGCTGATTATTGCGGAGCGGATCTCATGGGTGATTTTACTCAGGAAAGAAACGGAGCTGGTGATTCTACTCTTTTGGATGGCAATGATGATGTAGCGGGACAAGGCGCAGGCGGATTAGTTATGGACAATAGAGGAGAAAAAGTCATTGCTTCAAGACCAAAAAATAGTACTATTTTCTTATCAAATACAGCAGTTGATGCTAAGCCAAGAATTTTTAGATGCTGGTATAGTTTAGCAGGAGGTTTAAAGGGTGAGCCTGTTGATGCTGTTTCCGTGGGAGAAATAGCACCACAATATAATGAGGCTGGTGTCCTAATCCCTTGTTTTGCGACAGTAACTTTTACCGCAACCACAGATTTGCAGTAATGATTCTAAGCGGTATTTAATAAGTGATATCTATGAAATACAAAGGAATTATTGTTTCTATTTTAGTGATTTTTTGCGGATTACTTTCGCAGGGTAAGGGTTTTGCTTTTAGAATTAATAAAGGATCGGTTAAGATCCAATTGGCTAAAGGCGAAACATATAATGGGACGGTTGAAATTAATAACCCTTCGCAGGAGCCGTTAGGAATCACGGTGTACATGAATGATTTTCTGTATGTTGCTCCTTTCACGGGAGATAAGGAGTTTTATCCGCCTGATTCAACAGAATTTTCTTTAGCAGAGTGGGTTAATTTTTCGCCGCGCCAGTTAACAATACCTCCGTTCTCTGAAGGAAGAGTTAATTTTATGGTTACTCCCACTGAGGAGTTTGATTCGGCGCGGTGCGGTGTGCTTTTTTTTGAAAGCGCGATGGGAGTTACTGAAGAAGAGGGGGAAATAGTTAATATTTTGGGAAGAATAGGTACTTTATTATGTGTTAATCCTAAACCAGGGAATAAAAAGGTTGATTTTTATGATATAAAGGGCAGTAATTATGAAATAAGAGGCAGGTATAAAAATAGCGGAGATACTTTTCTGCATACTGAGGGAACATACTTTGTTATGGATAATGAGGGGATGGTTAATGACCGAGGAGA
>JAHISK010000112.1 GCA_018818105.1 Candidatus Omnitrophota bacterium
ATTTTTTATCTATCTTATTTATCAAAGCAATAGGCCCAAAAGAAAAACTTACGTTTCCTTTCATTTCAATCTAGGCCTCCTTTCAGTTGTTGAACACAACTGAAAGATTCAGCATTTAAGTTTAACTGGCGATGTCAAGTCGTCAAGATTCTTCGTAGAAAAATGATTATCTCAGAGGGAGCGATGGAATCGATGGGGATTATTTTTTTGTTAATTTGTAATATTTAATTTTTGAAAAAATAGCTTAAGTTATAGCCAGCCCCCATTAAATAATAAAATAAACCAGGAACACAATGCTGTTGGATTTGATGTTAACCTAATTGGTGGTGGGAGCTTGGAGCTATTTTTGATTGAAGGATTAATATTAGCTCGCGGAATTAACGATAAGAGTTTCGATAACGCGGAAGATGACAAAGCCACAAATTTATAAACTTTATTTTCTGTTTAATGGTGAGGTGAAATGGTAGACGCGTTTAATTTTGTGCCAGGAGATATTGTTAATTCGTTTCTATCGGCAGATGTCTTGTGGGCAAAGGTTTTGCTGTTGACTATTACTATTGCTCTTGTTGCGTTGTTTATTTTTAACTTTTACCGCTCGATATCTCGTAAAAATTTACTCGAACTTAATCTAAAGAAGTATAACCGTTACGAGCATCCATCCTTGACTAAGTTGTTTGCGGTTTTGTTTTATTTGCTGGAGTATATTGTGATTACGCCTTTTCTGATTATTTTGTGGTTTTCAGCTTTAGCGATTATTCTTTTGTTGATTGCAGGGGAGCAGACAATTGCTTACATTCTTCTTATAACTGCTGCAATGATTGGAGCGACTCGTATTTTGTCTTATGTTCACGAACAATTAGCACAGGATTTAGCGAAGCTGTTTCCTTTTATCACGCTTTCGGTTTTCCTTTTGACACCTTCAGAGTTTGACTTTTCGCACGTCTTAGGGAAGTTGGCTGAAGTGCCTTACTTGTTGAGTCATATTTATTCTTATCTTTTAGTTGTTATTGTGATAGAAGTTGTTTTGCGTTTGGTGTCTACGGTTTATGAGTTTTGGCAGAGCGGGGGGGGGTGGGGGAGAAGGGGAAGAGGAGTAATTAAAATGGCTAGTATTAATTAACGAATGTGTTTTTAACTCTCTTAGAATTAATAAGATACAAAATCCAGACTATTGAAAACACTATTGCTCCAAAAACTGCTCCTACTGCGTTAGCTCTATCTTGTAACGTATCACTAATAATCATATCAAGATAAGCAAATATAGCGAGTATTATCGACATCAATAAATACCCAATATTGATTTTTTTTGCATAATGTGATTTTATAAGAATTGAAATCAGAGCTATTGCAATAAGCAGAGTTTCAATGATTGTGGTAATGTTTAACTTCAGAAAAACTATGAGGGTTGAAATACCAAGAAATAATCTGAAAGAAATAAATATTGTGTATAAAAGCAACCATCCCCTAATACCTTTTAGATTTTTTTTGGACATTGCAATTATGCGAAAATACTATATAAAAAGTTACTTGTGGGTGTCGTTAACTTAACAGCTCAAAGATGAGTAAAGTTTAAAAATCAATAATGAAGAGTAATACTATCATATTCATCTCTAATGTAGGAAAACCACAAATTTTCTTACAATTGGCTGAGATGAAAGAGCCGGCACCACACGCGGCGGTGTCGGCTCACCTTATGAAATTAAGTTCTCAAACGTTCAAATAATGTCAGAGGATAAATTTCTTTTCTGATGTATCTTTCAAACGGGCTGATATTTGCTTGCCCAGATCTTAATTCATTTTCTGCGCCCATTTTTCTTATTTCGTCTAAGGAGAAATAAGCAACGCCATCTATTTCGTCTTGGTCTCTCCTGCTTAAAGACTTGACCTCGCCAGTTAACTTTAAATGAAGAAACTTTCAGTTGTTAGAAACAACTGAAAGGAGGCCTAAATCGAAATGAAAGGAAACGTAAGTTTTTCTTTTGGGCCTATTGCTTTGATAAATAAGATAGATAAAAAAT